>JAQVPO010000256.1 GCA_028702015.1 Synergistaceae bacterium
ACCAGAGCGCCAGCTCCGGCGTGTGGTTCAGTGAGTAGGCTGATGCTTTGACTGATGCGTTGGGCATTCTTCTTTTCCTCCAAACATATATGTTTTCTTCGTTATGAGTAGATATCTTGTTTCATTATAATTATATATACACAGCCAGTCTTTGTTGTATCGAATAAATAATAAAATGTTTCATCCTATATTAATATTCTGTTGAACACATTAGCTCCGAAGCTTAAATTTACAAAACAGCGGCGTAACAGTCAGTAGAAAATAGACTATTCCGCCGCTGTTTTAAACATACGGTCTACAGATCTACAGTCGCACTGTATTAGTTGAAAACAGTCTGTTCTTTTACAGGTGTTCCGAGTGCTTCTAATGCCTTGCTGAGAATGCCCCTTCTTATTGCCTTCTCTTCTTCATGAGTTTTTGAAGGATCTCCCAGCGGATGCGGGATGGCAACAGCAGGAACTATTCTGTTGGCTCCCACCGTCTGAGAAATTGGTACTATAGTGCATATATGTATCACAGCGATCCCTGTTGCTTCAATAGCTTTAACCATCGTTGCCCCGCAACGGGTACAGGTTCCTCAGGTGGAGGTCAGGATCACGGCATCAACACCGTCTTTTTTCAGCCTTTCACCTATCTCGGATCCAAACTTTTTTGATTTGGCCACTGAAGTACCGTTCCCGACTGTAGTGAAAAAATAGTCATATAGTTTTTTAAATTCCCCGGCCTTTTCCATCTCTCTAAGCACATCAAGCGGAAGTACACGGTTAGGGTCAGAGTTGGCATATGTCGGGTCATAACCTCCGTGAGCTGTAGCATAGGCTGATTCATCTGCACTCTGTACTCCTGCTATGCTGTAGGTACCATATTTTGAAGCACTTGATGCTTCTATGTGATCCGGGTTTCCTTTCGGCACGATACCCCCGGATGTAACAAGGGCTATTGTAGCGTTTTTCATGTCCTTGATTGCTTCTGCCGGGGGAACTCTGTCAAAAACTGGCATAGGGTACTCTGTTTTAAATGCCTCGCCATTCAATTTTTTGACAAGCATATCGACAGCACGCGCCGCCCCGATCTTATCATGGGAAATATTTACTCTTACGCCCCGTTCAATATAGCCATCCTCCGCCGGGCTGCCGATTGAGATGCCCTTCAGTGCTTTCAGTATCAGCTTTGCCATTGCAGGAACGGCATCTTTGATCCCTCTTGCGCTGTCAGAAGTTTCAACTATATAGACACTCTTTCTGAACATGTCCACGCCTGGGTTTTCAGGGTACATTCCAGTGACGACAGGAATGTTCAGTTTCTTTACTATTGCGTCACTTACTGCGCCGCAGGCAGTTCCGTAGCGCCCCGCGTTGAAAGCAGGACCTGCAATTACAGCATCCGGCTTAAAATCTGCTATCATCTTCAGAATCGTTTCGCTTGCTTCGTCAATATTCTCGGCAAAATATCCGTCACCGCAAATAACAGTGCCAACGACCTCGGCTTCATTTCCAAAAGCGGCTTTGAAAGCCATTCCCGGACCAAGCGCTCCATTACGGGATTCTGGTCCTACTCCGGCTTTTTCCTCTCCGCCTATCCCGGCGAAAAACTGATTAATATAGTGAACTATCCTGTATGTCATTTTTTATCCTCCCCTACCAGGTCTCTGCTCCGAGCTTATTGAACCCAAGCTCACATGTAGCACCCGTGATCGCCTGAAGTTCAACTTCTATTGACCCATCGGGTTTCAGTGACCCATCAAAGCCTCCCGCTATAACGTTTGCATACTCAGGAAAACCGATCAGCCTGTCCATCGGAAGGAGTTTTACTATCATGTTGGCATTGCCTGCCGTAACTACAGCAGTCGCCTCTGTAGCCGCATCTGCAAGAGATTGGCTGGCTCCGTCCCTGCCTGCGAATTCATCTGTTATCAGCACCGTTTTTATACCGGCCTTTTCTGCTCTGCGGCAGTTCATTATCAGGTCAGCATCCGGATTGCCAAATCCCTCTTCGCTGATCACGAGACCATCGATCCCAAACATTTCTGCAATTTTAACAGCAAAGGAAGAACTCCTCTTTTTGTCTGCGAGCGTAACGTTCTCGTTAGTAATTACAACTCCTGTAAAATTGATATCCTTGCCGTGCCGTTCATAGAGCGATTTGATAACAGGGTTGTTCTGATGGACATAAGTGCTGTTTTTATCGCACGCAGAGACACAGTTGCCAGAGACGATAGCTCCATCCATAGTCTCGTTTGGATGGATTATCGTCGGAAGGATCCTCTTTGCGTCAATACCGTAAACATAAGTATCATGCAGAAGTCCCTGTGTCTGAAGCATATAGAGATATGCAACCTTTGGGAGCCCTGGGTATGATCCCATACTCTTTGCAAAAGACGGTATCTCGTATGTTTCTGTGTTATCCGGCTCCGCCCCTGCTTCATGAGCGCTTTTGGCCAGGTACATAGCGGCCTTTAGCCCAGCGAGCCTGCATGCTCTTTCATAAGCATGAGTCTCCAGCCCTTCCTTAGGTTCAAAGACAAGAACAACATTGAATGTTTTGGAAAAAGGAGTATATTCCGCACCTTTTCCTGACATATCCACTATGCCTTCCTGAAATCCGACTATTTTCCCGCATGTTATCACAGCAGCACCGTCAAGGACTAAAGTCCTGCCGCTGCCCACAGATTCAACATCGCTGACCATACCAGGAAAGACCTGGCCGCTGCCCTCGATTTTGTATCTGGGCTGTATAGCATCTTTGACAGGAACGATCCTTACGCTTTCTCCCGGCATTGCAAGGTCGGCCTTGATACTTTTGAGGTTTTCA
>JAQVPO010000257.1 GCA_028702015.1 Synergistaceae bacterium
TCTGCGGGCAGACCAATTAAAGCCATACTGCTTGGTCTGTTCTTTATATGTATATTTTCTCTGTCACCTCTTTTTGCTGATGAAGTTTCTGACGAGGTGCACATAGATGCTGACAGCGTTATCTATCAGGGCAACACTGGGATAGCAACAGCGGATGGAAGCGTTAAGGTGCGAAATAAAAACATGAGGATGTTTGCCCCCCGTCTCGAATATAACAGCTCGAACCAGATCATAGAGGCTTTTTCTGATGAAAGGGGAAAGATCACACTTTTTTCAGGGCAGGATAAACTCACCGGTGACCATTTGTCGTACAACATTGCCCAGAGAAAGGGGATGCTGACAAATGTGTCAGGTAAGATGGATGCGTTCTTTATTAAGGGAACGAATCTAAAAGTAATGTCTGCAGACGACGCAGTTAAATTTGGCGTGATCTCATCCCAAGGCTCAAGTTCATCTGATGAACTTGTAGGCGAATGGCTGGATGTAAGTGCCACCACTTGTGATTTTGAAAAACCGCACTATAGATTTGTCTCGAAGAAAATAATTGTCATCCCCAACAAAAAGGTAATTGTGAAAAAACCGAAGGTCTACATAGGAGAAAGCTGTATTTTTACTTATCCGTTCGACTATATTGCGAAACTTACCCCCAGAGACCAGAGTGTAATGCCTTATTTAGCATATGAATCTGACAAAGGCATGGGGGTAGGCATTAAGGGTGCATTGGACTTTGGTAAAATGGGAGAGCTGATGATATCAGGCATATATTGGACTGAAGATATCTGGGAGGCTAAGCTTAATTATCGAAAAGAGATAGTTGACGGGCTTTCTGTTTTTATTGCTTCGAACCGTCTTTACAATTCTGATGACGACGATATAATGTGGCGCCCTAAGTGGGGAATGGAGTATCTTTCACCCAGCGGATGGAGAGCAGTTCTGTTTCAAAGCCAGAGAGAGCTTGTTCAGACTGAGATGAGGCCTGGACAGGAGAAACGTTATAATGTATGGAGCGATCCGGAATTTGGGATATATTCACCATGGTTCGGAGATGCATCAAAAGGATTCAGGATAAGAGGATTCGGTATATTAGGAAGATACCAGGACAATCTTGAAACAGCACAGCCATGGATAGAAAGACTTGTTCTGGGAGCTGAAATAAATGGTTTTCATGATAAGGAAGGAGCAGTTCTGCGTCCATATTATGGCGCAAGGTATGTATACCATAGCTATGACGGCGGAGAAAACACACAGGATATCATAGACGGATGGGTAGGGGTTAAATGGAACCTCGGAGAAGTGCAGTTTGATACGATGTATTTTCGAAGGTGGGCAGACGGTATTTCCCCGCTGGTATGGGACAGATATGAAGACAACGATACCTTTTACCAGACGGTATCCTTTCCCCTCCCGTTCGGAGAATCATGGGAGAAATGGACTTTCTCGGTCAGGGCATCATACGATGGTATTACAAATGAATTTGCCGACATGAGATATTCACTTAATTATAACAAGCATTGCATATCGTGGCATATCTGGCTGAGGGATGAAAGGGCCAGCGGGGAACTTACTGCAGGCTTGTTCTTTTATATCAACGCGTATCCTGATTACAAGATCGGGATCGAATCTGAAACAAACTCAGAGGCAGTAAACAAAGGATTTTAAAATATATAATGAGTAAAAACAGCATATTGCTGTTTTACAGTAGATCTAAACTTTGTTTTGAAGGATATGGTAAATAATGAGGATTGTTGTTGCATACGGCGGGACCAGCCCAGAACGTGAAGTATCGCTCAACTCAGGAAGAGCAGTGGCTGAGGCGCTGTCGGCGATGGGGCATTCGGTGTTGCTTGAAGATGTAGTTTCTCCGAAAGATTTTGTTGGTAAATGGCCTGATTTTGATGCAGAAGGCGTATTTATTGCGCTGCACGGGGACTGGGGCGAAGACGGCCGTTTTCAGACGTGCCTTGATGCATATTGTATTCCATATACCGGTTCAGGTCCGGAGGCATGTATGTTTGCAATGGATAAAACGGTAGGCAGACTTCTTTTTTCTGTCAATGGTCTTCCTATACCCGAAGGGAGCACAATTAAAAAAGGGGAGCTGCCAGGGTTGCGTGAGAAAGAGATGCTTGGGAAGTACGGATCTCTGATAGTAAAGCCAAACAGCGGGGGGAGCACTGTCGGAGTTACCCTTGCAAAGACAGAGAAAGAACTCCGGGAGGGTATCGATAGCTGCTGGAAAGCTTATACGCATGAAGATAAAGCTCTTGTTGAACAGTATATACCAGGCAGGGAAATAACTGTCCCAGTATGGGAAAAAGAGGACGGAGAGGTTATCGCTCTTCCCGCAATAGATATCAGGCCGCACATCGGCTTTTACGACTACAAAAATAAATATACCAGCGGCTGTACAGAATATATCTGTCCTGCGGGTCTTTCAGAAGAAGCATCGCGGAAGATAGGCAACCTTGCCGTGCTTGCGCATAAAAGCCTGGGCTGCAGGTCTTACAGCAGAGTAGATTTCAGAGGAACTGAAGAAGATTTGTATATATTGGAAGTAAATACTGCTCCCGGGATGACATCCACAAGCCTTGTGCCTAAATCTGCAAAAGCCTACGGACTGCAGTTCGGAGAGTTTTTAGAAAGCGTGATAAAGGTATCTTTCAATATTAAAAGAAGGTTTTAATAAAAATAAACAAGCGATATTCAGTTTTATCTGAACATCGCCTGTTACTCAATGCATTAGGTATTCTCGAGTTTGGTAATCAAAGCTAACATCTTCAATAAAAATATTGGAGCCAATTTTTTGCTT
>JAQVPO010000258.1 GCA_028702015.1 Synergistaceae bacterium
GTTCAACATGAAATATTACATAAATATGACAATCAGGCTGACTTTTAGCGGGTATATTTTTTTGATAACGGATTCTTTTTTGTTATTGTGTTCCATGATAAATATTGCATAAAAATAGTCAAAATTAAATTTATCTTGACCAAAAAAACATAGCGTGTAAAATGCAAGTAAGTTGCATTAAATCTTATCCTGAAGGATGTTGGCTGTGCTTGATATCCGTGTAAAAAAGAAGATCGGCGCGCTTGATATGGACATAGGCTTCAGTATTGACAGGCCGCTCATAACGGCAGTGTTCGGACGGTCAGGGTCTGGCAAGACAACTCTGGCAAATATGCTTGCAGGTCTTGTGCGTCCAGACAAGGGCAGGATAAAATTTGAAGATTTGGTATATACAGATACTGATGCAGGCATATCCCTGCCCCCTGATAAACGTGGAATAGGCTATGTATTTCAGGAGCACCGCCTTTTTCCTCATTTAAAGGTAAAAGAAAATCTGACTTTCGGAAAATTTCCGGGAGGAAGAGAGAGCCGAACTGAGTTTTCCAAAATTGTAGACCTGCTGCATATAGGTCATCTTACAGACAGATACCCCGATACTTTATCGGGGGGCGAGGCGCAGCGCGTTGCTATAGGCCGTGCTCTTTTTGCCTGTACTTCATTTCTTATCATGGACGAACCTCTCTCTTCTCTTGACAGCAAACTTAAGGAAGGACTTATGCGTTATATAGCACTGATCCCTGAAAATTTTGCCTTTCCAATGATCTATATCACACATAGCAAGGAAGAAGTTAAGAGCCTTGCAGATATGGCTCTGCTTCTAAATAACGGCAAACTGGTGTCATATGGTGTGCCTGCTCTGGTTTGTGACCAGAGCGGGATAAGGCCATTTGCGGCATAAAAAATATTGGAGGTTTTGGGAATGAAGAAAATTGCAGCATCTCTGTTTTTACTGATAATGATGGTTTCGGCTGCGTTTGCAGAAGACGTTTCAGTTACTACCGGTGCAGGGTACATGAAAATGGCAAAGGAATTGTGCGCCGCATATAAAGAAATGTCAGGCCGCAATGTTCAGGAAATGTACGGCGGAAATGTAGGACAGCAGCTTGCGCAGATAGAAGCCGGCAGCGGTGTGAATGTCATAATATCTGATATCGGTACGCTTGACTCAGCAAAGACAAATGTCAAATTCGATACGTTTGTGCCTATAGGAAAAACAGTCCTTGTACTTGCGTGGCGGAAAGGAATTTCATTGTCCTCACCGAATGACCTGCTTAGTGATAATGTAAAGTCAGTCTGCTATCCTGATCCTAAAGCGGCTATTTATGGACGTGCAGCCGCCAGTTTCCTTAAGTCATCCGGGATCGAAGCAAAAATCCCGGATAAAATATCACAGATGTCTACTGTGCCCCAGGTCTTTTCTTACCTTGTGTCAGGTGAAATGGATGCCGGATTTGTCAACCGTGTTGTAGTTAGGGCAGGCAAGGAAAAAATCGGCGGTTTCCTTGAGATTGAAAACGGTTATCCTCCTCTGAATATGGTTGCCGCTGTTGTAAAAGGAGAACAGTCAAACCCGGAGGTAAAATCTTTTATTGATTTCCTCAAAACAGAAAAGGGTAAGGCAATATTGAAAAAACACGGAGTCTGGTGAAGCTGGAAAAGCTTATTATAAGCGGTCTGATGGATCCATCTCTTGTTTATCCGATATGCCTGACAATAAAGACTTGTATTGTAAGCATCATGATGTTCCTGCTTGCTGGAGTTCCCCTTGCTCTTTGGATAAGCAGGTCAGATGGGGTCATCCCTAAGCTGGTATCATTTTTTGTGACTTTGCCTCTTGTTTTTCCTCCTGTTGCGCTTGGCTATATTTTACTGATGACCCTTGGACGTGCGGGAATAGGAGGCGCTTTGGAAGAATATACCGGATTTCGTATAGTCTTCTCTCAGACAGGAGTTTTTCTTGCGGCCTTTATTGCAGGACTTCCTATGCTGGTGCGGCCTCTTCAGGCGGCGCTGGGAGGCGAAAACATAATTAAGCTGGAAGAGGCTGCGCGCGTTACAGGATGCGGTCCCTTCAGGACTTTTATTTTTATTACCGTCCCGCTTGTCCGCAGTACGATCGCTTCGGGGCTTTTGCTCGGATCTGCCCGGGCTACTGGAGAGGTAGGCATAACAATGATGCTGGGCGGGAATATTTCGGGGCGTACAAATACAATTTCTCTTGAAATATTCAATCGTGTTTCACGCGGAGAATTCGATGAAGCCGGAGATCTGTGTCTCTTACTGGCAATAGCGGGATTGCTGCTGTTTATAGCTCTTGAAAAAATACATAAGAAAAAGGAGTCATGACATGTTGCATATATCTGATAACTATTTGAATTCACTTATGGAAGAAGACCTGCAGCTAATGGATCTGACAGTAATGTCTATGAATATAGATTCAGTCCCAGGTCTGCTTGAGTGTTACCCTAAAAGGGAGTGTATGCTGGCCGGAGTCGAAGAGGCTGCCCGTTTATTTGAAAAAGCAGGAGCCAGCGTGGAAATATTATCTAACAGCGGCAATTATGCAAAAGGCGGGCAAATATTTATGCGCGCGAGCGGAACGGCAGGAGCATTTCATTCATGCTGGAAACAGGCGCAGAATATCATGGAATATTCCTCAGGTATCGCGTCAAGGACAGCAGATATGCTCAAAAACGCAAGGACAGGAAATCCCTCAGTTCACGTATCCGTGACCAGAAAGCATTTCCCGGGAGGGAAGGCTTTGTCAATAAAGGCTGCTCTTGCGGGAGGTGCTTCC
>JAQVPO010000259.1 GCA_028702015.1 Synergistaceae bacterium
GTCCCTCAGATATTCTTTTTCAAGAGTATTCGCATCGTATTCCGAATGTCCGGTAATAAAAATTTGTTTGCCCTTCTCTGTCTTTATCACATATACTCCGGCCTCTTCAGATGATGCCAGTATCTGCAGTTCCGACACAGCTTCGACATCCTCCCTTAGTATAGTTGTATGACGGGAATGAGGCGCCATGAAGACATCATCGAATCCTCTGAAAAGCATTGAATTCTTATACTCCACTTTGTGGCTGAAAATGCCAAAGAGCTTTTCCTGCAGCGGGAATTTTTTTATGCCGTAATGATAATAGAGTGCGGCCTGTGCCCCCCAGCATATATGGAGCGTGCTGTAAACATGGGTCTTGCTCCATTCCATTATGCTGCACAGCTCTTCCCAGTATTCGACATCTTCAAATTCCATAAGCTCTACCGGCGCTCCTGTTATGATAAGCCCGTCAAACTTCCTCTCACGCACCTGTTCGAATGATTCATAAAAGGCCAGCAGGTGCTCGCGGCTTGTATTCCTGGATTCATATGTTGCAGTCTGAAGAAGCGTAAGTTCTACCTGCAGGGGCGTATTGCTCAGCAGACGTGCAAACTGTGTTTCGGTCTCGATCTTTGTCGGCATAAGATTAAGCAGCGCAACATGGAGCGGCCGAATATCCTGTTTTGCCGCTCGCAGTTCATCCATAACAAAAATATTTTCATTCAGCAGTGTCTGTGCAGCCGGCAGGCTGTCAGGTATTTTAATAGGCATATATATGCACTCCTTTCATTTATTCAAAAACAAGATCTTCAGCAGATAACTTTGATTCAGCAAACTTGATACTGCTTCAATATAATGATCCGGAACCGCGTATCTTTTTTATTTTTCCCTCCGTGGTGTACAAACAAAAAGGCAGTCCATCTGTAAAATGGACTGCCTTCGTAGTTTTTATCGGATCCCGCGCCGAATCAGGGCCGCGAACTGCCGTTATAAACTCCAAAGGCACTCCTGCGCATCATCATGCAGCACATTAGCATCATCATATAACTGCTCTTTAACATAGCGCTTCCTCCTTTGGATAGTTTCATGAGATTTTAATTCACATATTCTGTAAATGTCAAGGATAATATAAAAAACACTAAAACAGACAGCAAATGAAAGATAACCAAGTGTTCTTTCTACTAAAGTTTACATGACAGCAGGCTTAGAATTCTTATCCGATGGAAACTCCCTTATTCTTTCGGCACATAAAAACGATATAAAACCTTTTGGTTCAGCTGTGCAGGGCCCATCCTGTCGCTTTCCCAATCCTCCAGGGCTTCCCAGCTGGAGAAGGCAGTATGCGGGCTTACAAGTGCTTCGAGCTTAAGGTACCAAGGATCTTCCACCATAACTGCAAAAACACCGGGTCCGGATGTGCGGCCCCACCCAGACAGTCTGTGCTCATACCAGTTTCTTGCCTGCCCGTTCTGCCAGTAGGTTCTAATTCTTTCTGCAACAACTTCGCCGACAAGCACAAACCCCTCCATATCCGCATAATCTTTTTTACCTTGTTTCATCAGAATACCTGTATAGTAAGCTGACTTGCTCCTGCGCAGATTCCCTATGGTGCCTGATACAAGCGGGACCTGAACGGCAAACCCGTTAGGAGAGCGGGTATAGTCAAATGCCATAGATCCCAGCAGTGCTGTTGTATTACCCTCAGCAAATGTAACAACTATGCCTGTATATGTTTCCTGTCCTCTTACATCTTCGAAGAACAGACCGACCGACCAATCCCCTATATCGCGTCCAAGAAAGAGGCTGTATCCCTCATTCGAGCGTCCTAGCGGCAGAGAGCGGAGAGCAAGGTCTCCGTAGCGCGCCTCAAAATGCCAGGGAGCTGAGACATGACGGTAAAATATATATTTTTCAGCCCATTCAGCAGGCCTGTCCACACCTAACCCCCAGTCCACCCATACGCCGTGGAGACCGAGTCCTGATCTATGGGCATAGTCGACTGTGCATATAAGTCCAGAGTAACCAGATTCTTCGCCTCCGGTGAGATCTTCAACACCAGGTACCTGATCGAAGGTGGATATCGCATCCGGAAACGGGAACCTCAAATACCTGGACTTTCCGTATTTGGCACTGAAACTGAATGTACCGGACGTCGATCGGTGAAATCCGTACCATTCAACATAATGCTCGTCCAGACGGGGATCCCATTCATCCAGACCATTCAGTTTTCTGTTTGTCCTGGCTAAAGCATGCCACCTGAGACCGGGGGCCAGATCAAGATCAGCTCTGAGCTGCAGGTTGCGCAAATCGAAGTGGTCGTCCCAGAAATGAGCTCCCACTCCAAGCTCCCATGTCCCGTTAAACGTGCCTATGGTCGGGAAAAACCACCCCTCGGAATTATCTCTCTCCATAGAATAAGCAGGCAGAGCCAAAAGAAAAAACAGCAAGATGATATGTACTGCCATAAAACTTCGCAAATTATGAGTCAATTTTTTGATCATTGATTCATCAACCTCCATATTGAGTGCTGCAGCACAGTAAAATGCTTAACTGAGAAATGATCATACAGTTCCATAATAATGTGCGATAATCCAATATGCTTATATAAAACCAACAAAATACTATTACTAAAAAGTCTTTTTATATTTTAATACAACAAAACCTTGCTTAAAAAATAAAGATAAGCAAATTAGATATTTTAATATATTTAAGGTCACTATTAATTCTTTTTTACTCAATAAAAAAGATAAAATATGCAGATATCATAAAAATTTACAGAGATTCACCGTACAGAAATTAAAATGAAATCA
>JAQVPO010000260.1 GCA_028702015.1 Synergistaceae bacterium
GGGGTTAAGGTTCCCTTCTTCAGAAAACATCGACAGAACAAAAGTTCCGGAATTTGCTGATGTAACAAAGAATGTTGTAATGAGCACCAGCATCAGGGCTGACATTATCATGCCCATCGGGTAATGTTTGTACATCTCAAATATACCGACTGAGATATCTTTGAGGACTTCAGAGGAAATATTGATTTTTTGCACAACTTCAAGATAGAGGGCCGAAGTGCCGAAAATGGCAAACCACATGAAGCTGCCGAGTGCAGGTACGATCAGTACGCCGCAGACAAATTCGCGTATAGTGCGTCCCCTTGAGATCCTTGCTACAAACGAACCTACAAATGGCGCCCATGAGATCCACCAGGCCCAGTAGTATATAGTCCAGCCATCAAGGAATGATTGATAGTCTCCTCCATAAGGGGCCATCATGAAGCTTTCTTTTACTACACCGCTGAGATAATCTCCGACGCCGGTCATGAAGGATCCCAGTATGGGTATGCTGGGCCCGACAAGAAAGAGAGCTATCATCAGAAAGAGGCAGATATAAAGGTTGAAGTCTGCAACTTTTTTAATGCCCTTTTCTATACCAAGTACCGCTGAGCCTGTGTAAAGAACAGCAAGTCCGGCGATAATTAATATCTGTATTAATGTAGTCTTCGGTATGCCGAATAATTCACTGAGCCCGCTGTTGATCTGCAGCGTACCGAGGCCAAGCGAGGTTGTTATTCCGCCGAGAGTTGCGAATATTGCAAATATGTCAACGGCTTTGCCGAAGCTTCCGCGGACTGCCTTTTCTCCTACAAGCGGAATGAATATTGAGCTGATAAGCCCTGGTGTGTTATGCCTGAACTGGTAATATGCAAGCGGCATCGCAATAACAGCGTAGCCTGCCCATGGGTGCAGCCCCCAGTGCATGAAAGAAATCTGCATAGCATCGCGGGCTGCCTGTACAGATCCCGCTTCAGCTCCAAACGGAACAGCACCGAAGTGATACAGAGGCTCAGCGGCCCCGTAAAAGACAAGGCCAACTCCCATTCCTGCTGAAAAGAGCATTGCAAACCAGGACAGGTTGCTGTATTCAGGTCTGGAATCCGGTGTGCCCAGGCGTACCTTTCCAAAGCGGCTCAGTCCGATAAATATGGCAAATGCTACAAATATGTTCATCGTAAGCATATAACCCCAGCCGAAATACGTTGTGAGCACACCATTCACTGTTTTTGCGAAACTGCCGAAGGTATCTGGGGAGATGATCCCCCAAAGGACGATCAGTGTTGTTATAGCAATGGAGATGAGGTAAACGGAATTGGAGTTTTTTTTCTTTGTTTCAATCATGTCTCATATGCCCCTCTCGTAAAATTACATAGAGGACGGAACTGTGGGTAATGCAGTTCCGTCCGGTACAGTAAAACGGCCCTTAGATCTTAACCTTGAATACTGTTGGTTCTGTGATCTCAGTGGCCAGCGCATCCAAAGCAACTCCTACACGGTGGTAACGGAGAGCCCATTCTGCTTCTTTCGAAAGCTGTGGATCGCCAAGAGGGTATGGTACTGAAACTGTCGGGACCATTCTGTTTGATCCGACTGTTTTTGCTACATCGATAAGGTTGCACATAATAACAACCGGGAATCCTGCACGTTCAATCTCTTTTGCCATCGTTGCACCGCAACGTGTACATGTTCCTCAGGTGGAGGTCAGAACCACGGCATCAACTTTTGCTTGTTTCAGCTCTGCGGCGATCTCGCGACCGAACTTTGCAGCGAAGTTCTGTGTAGTGCCGGTCCCGACTGTAGTATAGAAATAGTCATGGAGCTTTGCGAACTTGCCTTCTTTTTCATAGGCGCGCATTGCGTCAAGAGGAACGCCTCTGTCGGGTACCTTGCACATTGCTTCAGGATCGAATCCGGCGTGTATTGTCTTATATTCGCCTTCAGGGAGACAATCCTTGCCTGCGATATTGTATTTGCCCCATTTCTGTGCCGAGGCGCTCTGTATCCTGTCGGGGTTGTCAAATGGAACGACTCCGCTTGAGGTTACAATAGCTATCGTGCATTTGCTGAGGTCCTTGACCGCTGGTGCCGGCGGGATCCTGTCTGTTTTCGGGATTATGAGCTCTGTCTGGAATGGTTCTCCTGCTATCTTCTTGAAAAGCATGTCCATAACACGGTCTGCTGCCATGGTTCCATTTGGTGCCGGAATTTCGCTGCGGATGCCGCGCGGGAAATAGCCTTCCTCAGTTGCCGGAAGGAGCTGTTCACCTTTTGCGATCTTTTCGGCAAAATTAGCCATTGCAGTGAGGTCATCCTTCATAAATGTAGCTTTCCTGCCGCCCTTGAATATGTAGCAAACGCTCTTATACTCTTCAACACCAGGGTTCTCTTCGTTCATTGATGTGATGACGGGAACGTTATAGCGTTCCGAGACAGCCTTGCATACAAGTCCGCATCCGACCCCGTAGCGGCCTGCCATAAATGCCGGGCCAGCAAAGAAAATATCGAACTCCTTGCCGTCAAGCCATGCGAAAATCTCCTTCAGCGCTTCCTCTGTGTGATTAGTGACATAGTTGTCGCCTACTACGAATGTGTTTGTAACTTCGATATCCGGCATCATCTTGTCCAGCATCATGGAACAGCCTATCAGTTTATCGTGGAAAATTGGCTTGCAGTCTGCTGAGTCTTCACCGCCGACCTGTCCGAAGAACTGGTTGATATAATGAATAGCTTTCATATTTTTCACCTCCTGATTTTTAGAAATCTGCACAGATTCTCTTCGAA
>JAQVPO010000261.1 GCA_028702015.1 Synergistaceae bacterium
ATTCCGACCGTATTGAGATAACAACGGAAGACAATGATAAAGACATTTACACGATGCCTAAATTCAGACGCTCAAATCAGGGGACTGTTATTCACCAGAAGCCTATAGTTTCTCATGGACAGCAGATAGAAGCTGGTGAAGTCATCGCTGACGGTCAGGCCTGTTATGGAGGCGAGCTTGCTCTGGGTAGAAACGTTCTGGTAGCCTTTGTATCGTGGGAAGGCTACAATTTTGAAGATGCCATACTCCTCAGTCAGAAACTGGTCAAAGAGGATTTCTACACCTCTATCCATATAGAAGAGTATGAAGTCGAATCACGTGATACAAAACTTGGGCCCGAAGAGATATCAAGGGATATCCCCAATGTTGGTGAAGATGCTCTAAAAAATCTCGACGAAGATGGAATAGTCAGAATAGGTGCCGAGGTTAAGGCCGGAGATATCCTCGTTGGCAAAGTTACGCCCAAAGGAGAGTCGGACCAGTCTCCTGAAGAGAAACTGCTCAGAGCAATATTCGGAGAAAAGGCTCGTGAGGTCCGTGATACCTGCCTGAGGGTCCCCCACGGAGAGGGAGGAAAAATAGTAGAGATCAAGCGCCTTTCCAGGGATAAGAACAGCGAAGATATGAGTCCGGGTGTAAATGAGGTCGTAAAGGTCTATGTGGCTCAGTTCCGCAAGATCACAGAGGGAGACAAGATGGCAGGACGCCACGGGAACAAGGGTGTTGTTTCGAGGATAATGGCTGAAGAAGACATGCCTTATCTTTCAGATGGTACGCCTGTTGACGTTGTGCTGAATCCTCTCGGAGTTCCCAGCCGAATGAATCTTGGTCAGGTGCTTGAAACAGTAATGGGTTTTGTGGCTATGCAGAACGACTGGAAGGTAGTGACCCCGGTCTTTGAGTCTGCTACAGCAGAAGACCTGATGCCTTATATCAAAAATATACAGGAAACAAAATATCCAGAGATGCAGGACGACTGCAAGATAACCCTTTATGACGGCAGGACAGGTGAACCGATGGCAAACAAGGTCGCAGTCGGAGTCATGTATATGCTCAAACTGATACACCTTGTCGACGACAAGATCCATGCACGCTCCATAGGTCCCTACAGCCTTATCACGCAGCAGCCGCTGGGAGGTAAGACGCAGTTTGGAGGTCAGAGGTTTGGTGAAATGGAAGTATGGGCTCTTGAAGGATATGGAGCAGCTCATATGCTTCAGGAAATGCTTACAGTCAAATCTGATGACATCAGAGGAAGGCTCAAGACTTATGAGCGAATAGTAAAGGGCGAAAATCTTGCCAAGCCTGGCGTCCCGGAAAGTTTTAGAGTGCTTATTAAAGAGCTTCAGGGGCTTGGGCTGGATGTCGAGATCAAATATTCAGACGGTTCTTTCGGCGAGCTTGTCCTTTCAGAGGAAGATGATGAGAGCGGCAGGGAATCAAGGCGTCATGTCTCATTCAAGCCTGATTCTACCGTAGACAGCCTCGAGGAAGATTTTGGTTTGACCCGTACATCAAAATCTGTATCAGACAACGATCTCTTCCATGAGCATGCAGCAGAATACAGCTCACTGCAGCTGCATGAAACAGATGAAGAAAAAGAAGCTGAAGTACTCAGAAATGGGGATGCGGATCTTTTTACTGATGTGGCTCCTAAAAAGGCCAACCAGGGGGATGATATCTAATGGCTAATGTTAATCGCGAAATCGCCGGAGTAAGGACCAAGCTATCCTCTCCCGGAAGGATAAGGGAGCTTTCCAGCGGTGAAGTGAAAAAGCCGGAAACTATCAATTACAGGACTCTTCGTCCGGAAAAAGACGGACTCTTCTGTGAACGGATATTTGGCCCTACACGAAGCTATGAATGTGCGTGTGGAAAATACAAAAGGAGCGGTCCAAAGTTTAGAGGTGTCGTTTGTGACCGCTGTGGGGTGGAGGTTACGGATAACCGTGTGCGCAGGGAAAGAATGGGACATATCGAACTTGCGGCACCGGTTGTGCATATATGGTATCTGAGAGGTATCCCAAGCAGACTTAGCCTGCTGCTGGGAGCTTCTACCAAAGAGCTTGAAAAAGTTGTCTATTTTGCTCCGACACGCCGTAGGGAAAAGGTGTATAAGGTGGTAAGCGAGGGACGCAGGATCGACCTTGCCCGCAGGGGCAAGCTTATCTCGGCCTCAGAAGAACGTATTCACCGTTTTTACGACCCTAAATTCAAGGCAGAAGAAGCTTTCAGGATTACAAAGGTAGAGGAAATTAACGTTGACGAGGGCGATATTATAACAGCCTCCCAGGTCAGCAGGATCCTCAGTGAATATGGCGGTGAACTCTTCAAAACAGAGCCTGCTTATCGCATGTTCAGAGATGATGACGAACAGGTATCCAATACTATTATCGCTGAATCAAAGATCAAGACAATGAAAGAGGCTGATAATAGCCTTAAGTTTGAAAGAGCAGTTTTGAACAACCAGGATGCCTTTATAGTAACTGCTGTTGTTCACCTGCCTTTTGTAAAGAACGATGTAATATCCGAGAGTGAATACCGGCTTTACAACCAGAAGTACCCCAAACGCTTCCAGACGATGGAAGAGACAGAAACTCTGGAAGACCCGTGCTATATAGTTATCAACGGCGGAGAGTCGCCCTTTGAGAGAGGTGACATAATCCTCGAAAGGGAGGAAACTATATGTGCGGCGTATGACAAGACGTTTGAGGCAGGAATA
>JAQVPO010000262.1 GCA_028702015.1 Synergistaceae bacterium
TTCCAATGGGCTTGGCGCGTTTTGTGCCGGGCCCATTTAATTTTAAGGAAGATTTACTACACAAAGGAGGTGTAACGCCATAGCAAACAGGGACGACGAGCCCCGCGTGAATTCTGACATTCGGGCAACAGAGATTCTTCTCATCGATGAAGAAAATGCTAAGCGAGGCGTAATAAGCACGAAAGAAGCACTTGCTCTGGCTGAAGCAGCTGAACTTGATCTGGTGGAGGTAGCCCCTCAGGCGACCCCGCCGGTATGCAGGATAATGGATTACGGTAAATATCGTTTCCAGCAGCAGAAGCGTGACAAGGATGCCCGCAAGAAACAGAAGAATCAGGTAGTTAAAGAGATCAAGATGCGCCCAAAGATCGACCAGCATGACTATGATTTTAAGGTCAAAGCGATCAAGACATTCCTTCAGGCCGGTCACCGTGTAAAGGTCTCCATCTTCTTCAGAGGAAGAGAGATGGCATTCCTTGATCGCGGCAGAGATGTCCTGAACAAGGTTATGTCTGCGATAGCTGATTTTGGCAAAATGGAGATGGAGCCAAGGATGGAAGGCTCTTACATGCGGATAATGATAGCCCCAGCAGTCCAGTCAGAGGCTCCGAAGAAGCCTTCTGCTCCCAAAAAGGAAGCAGCTTCGAAAACGGCTGAGACTGTTCATATAAAGGAACCTAGCGAAAATAACGGGGTAAATTAGCCTGTTGAAAAAGCAGACGGTCAATAAGCTGGAATGTTTTTAGCAGTACCGGCCAGACCGCAGAAAAATAATGAGTGATAATCTCTTTCGCAGAGATATAACAGCAAGAGGAGGAACTATGCAATGCCCAAGATGAAAACACACTCCGCCACCAAAAAACGTTTTAAGATCACCGGAACAGGTAAGGTCTCTTTCAAAAAGAGCGGTCGTTCGCACCTTCTTTCTTCGAAGAATTCAAAACGGCTTCGCTCGCTCAGGAGAAAGGGTATCCTTCCGGCAGCGGTAGAGGCGCACGTCAAGAAAGTTATGCCCTACGCATGAGGCGGGGCTCTTTTAACGAGAAATAATACTGAGGAGTGACATTAAATGCGAGTAAAGGGATCAAGTGCAAGCCGCAATAAACTTAAAAAACTATACAGTATCACAAAGGGATTCTGGGGACGTAAAAAGAATGTATACCGCAGGGCCCGTGAAGCATATCTGCATGCTCTTACGAGTGCCTTTTCAGGCCGCAAGCTTAAGAAGCGCGATTTCAGGAAGCTCTGGATCATGCGTATAAATGCTGCCGCGCGTGCAAACGGAATAGCCTACAGCGCGCTCATAAACGGATTGAAGAAGGCGGATATCAACATCAACCGCAAAATGCTGGCGGATCTTGCCATAAACGACATGCCGGCATTCTCGAAACTTGTTGAAAAGGCTCAGTCTGTCCTGAAATCATAAACTTTCGCAGAGCGATAAATTGAAGGTACATACTTCCTATAGAGTCGAAGAAGTCATAGTTCTGGGGTTCCTGCTGGTCATATTAGTGGGAGCCCTACTGCTATGGTCGTCCAATAAATATTTGTATGGCATGCCTATTGCCATTGAAGATGCCATTTTTATGTCTACATCGGCTGTATGTGTAACAGGCCTTGTCACCATAGACCTTTATACAGGACTTGGAATGATCTCGCAGCTCATAATACTGATCCTTATCCAGATCGGCGGAATCGGCTTTATGACTGCTGTCATGATGCTGGGAGTAGCTGTCGGGAAAAGGATGGGGATCAGAAGCAGGCTTTTCTTTCTGGGAGGTTTTGGTTTAAGCGGCATAAGCGGTGCTATCCGGCTTTTGAAGATACTGGCGAAATATACGATCATAGCGGAAAGTGCTGGAGCTGTGCTGCTGTACTGGGGGTTTATTCGTCACGGTATGCCTGCTGGAAAATCAGTTTACTATGCTGTTTTTCATTCTGTAAGCGCTTTTTGCAACGCCGGCTTTTCTCCTCTTCCACACGGTCTTAATGATTTTTCACTCTCCGTCATAGTCCCTGCCGCTGTTATGATGCTTATAATATCAGGAGGAATAGGATTTCCGGTATTTGCAAACTGCTGGGAGGCTTTCAGGACAAAGGGGAAAATATCACACTATTCGAAACTTGTGCTCTTTATTACTTTCTGGCTCATAACTTCCGGGACTGCAATGCTTTTGATATCGGACTGGAACAGCGGTCTTTCCGGACTTCCTGACTGGGCAAGATTCTGGAATGCCCTCTTTACAAGCGTGACGACAAGGACCGCTGGCTTTGACACAGTTCAGCCTTCTTCATTTTCAGAGCTGGGGAAGATACTTATGCTGGTGCTGATGGTGATAGGCGCTTCTCCTGCATCAACAGGAGGCGGTATAAAAACGACTACACTAGGGGTGCTTGCAGTTGCGGCATGGAATGAAATGCTTGGCAGGGACGAAAATGTTTTCTGGCATAGGAGCATAGGATACCCAACAGTCAGAAAAGCACTGGCTATGGCTTTTATGTATCTGATCACGTTTTTTATAGGAGCCGTCCTTCTTTCTCTGATAGAAGACTTCTCTTTCGGAGCCCTGCTGTTTGAAGCTGTTTCAGCAATGGGTACTGTCGGACTTAGCCTTGGAATTACGCCGCAATTGTCCGTTGCTGGTAAAATGATCCTGGTGATCCTCATGTTCTGGGGAAGAGTCGGGATACTATCGTTCTTTGCGACCCTGATCA
>JAQVPO010000263.1 GCA_028702015.1 Synergistaceae bacterium
CTTCTTGTTATGGCAAGCCTCATATTTCTCAAATCGACCCTCACTCTTCCTGGCATTGGAGGTATCATACTTACCATAGGAATGGCCGTAGACGGTAACATCCTTATATATGAACGAATCAAGGAAGAGCTGAAGTCAGGAAAAACACAGATCGCAGCGCTTGACGCAGGTTTTAGAAAAGCCCTGGTCGTAATACTTGACTCAAACATAACCACTCTGATAGCTGCAGCTGTATTGTTCTATTTTGGGAGCGGTCCCATCAGAGGATTTGCTGTAACACTGAGCATAGGTGTTATCTCCGCAGTCTTCTGCAATGTGATCGTTACCCGTTCGCTGCTTAGTGTCATGCTGTCGGGCCGGAAACTGAAAATGCTGTAGAAGGAGGCGCTGTTAATGGTTGCTTTTAATGC
The DNA here is from genome assembly GCA_028702015.1 of Synergistaceae bacterium. GTDB lineage: Bacteria > Synergistota > Synergistia > Synergistales > Synergistaceae > Caenicola. The sequence goes on from JAQVPO010000263.1 coordinate 411, forward strand.
TTCAAAACTAAACTTACCATTCATGAAATACAGATTTTACGCAATTGCGATAAGCCTCGTTCTGCTGGCGGCATCACTTGGCCTGATAGCGACTAAAGGGCTCAATCTCAGTGTGGATTTTACCGGAGGGCTTGTCCTTCAGGTTGAATTTGCGTCACCTGTACAGGTTGCAGATATCCGTGCCAGTCTAAGTGAAATAGGACAGGGGCAGGCAATTATCCAGGCTTATAACGATGATGAAGTACTTATTCGTTTCCAGGCACAGGATGAAGAGGTCAGAAGGCAGGTCCTTGACAAGCTGAAAAAAGATTTCGGCGGACTCAAAGTGCTGAAAATAGATAAAGTCGGTCCAGTGGTAGGCCAGGAACTGCGCGCTCAGGCATTTATAGCTCTTGCTCTTGCGCTGGTTGGTATCCTGACTTACATGGCCTTCCGTTTTAAATTTCGTTTCGGTGTCGCAGCGGTGCTTTCTCTTATACATGACTCTATTATCATGCTTGGAGTCTACAGCCTTACCGGATATGAAGTCTCTGTTGCTTTTATTGCCGCCATATTGACTGTAATAGGTTATTCCCTGAATGACTCTATAGTGGTTCTTGACCGTGTACGTGAAAACTGGGCCTCGGCGAGATCAATGGGTGTGGTGGAGCTTGTCGATATGTCTATCAACCAGACTCTTGCAAGAACGATAAACACATCTGTCACCACGCTGCTGCCAGTGCTGGCAATGTACATATTCGGAGGGGAAGTAATAAGCAATTTTGCATTTGCCTTCCTTGTCGGCATAATAGTTGGGACGTACAGTTCAGTATACGTTGCAAGTTCAGTAGTCGCTGAGTGGTATCTGCGCCGGCCAAAATTCTAAAAATATTTTTAATTTCAAGGAGAGGCCCTGTGCCTCTCTTTTTTTTTGTTTCTTTATCATGATTTTGTTGTATTATAGATACTCAAACAGTAAAGTATTTTAATTGCTTGCCTATGAGGAGGGGTTTTATGAAAAGCTATATTCTAGCTATAACTGTTACTATGTTTCTGTCTGCTCTTTTTGCTTTTCAGAACATAGGAGATGTTACGGTCAGGTTTTTAATATTTGAATGGATGCTTCCGCAGGGTGTATGGGAAGTTCTTGTCTTCTGTGCAGGCGCGGCCATTATGTGGATATTCTCAATTTTTTCCATGTTTGAAGTAAGGGGAAAATATAAAAAAGAAATAAAAGCAAAAGATGAAAAGATAGCAGCAGTCGAAAAAGAGAAAAAAACGATACTTGAGTCAGTGGCAGCTGCCAGAGCTCCTTTGCCTGCCAGCGAAGAGACAGGGCAGGGACACAATACAGAGGTAAACGCACCCGGCGGAATGGTTGAGTAGCTTTGGTAGTTTTTTGTTCACAGAATGAACTTAACATTTACAGCCCAGGACCCACTGCAGTAGAAATTGCTGCCCGTCTTGACTGCTCTCTCTTTCAGGCTGCGCTGCTGGAGATGAGAGGAGTTGATTCCAAGACCAGCGATACGGTGATAAGAAACTGGGTCTCTCCTGATATGGATAATATGCTGGGATCCATGGATCTGGGGGAAACAAATTCTTTAGCTGCTGACGTATTCAGAGGTCTGGGAGAAGGGTCAAATGTTGTAGTCTATGGTGACTATGATGTTGACGGGATATCAGCAACGGCTCTTGCTGTTGAAATGGCTCTCCAAAAAAAGGCAAGCGTGAGATATTTCATTCCGCACCGCTTCAACCAGGGATATGGACTGCATTCTGATGTCGCCGCAGGTATAGCGAAACGAAAGTGCGACCTTCTAATTGTTGTTGACTGCGGTACACAGGATGTTGAAGAAGTAAGGATGATCAGAGAGAGCGGCATCCCGGTAGTGATTGTTGATCACCACCTCGCGGAAGGTGACCTGGCCCTTTCAGATACCATGGTAAATCCTCAGGTGGGCGGAGATGTTACTGCTAAAAGACTTTGTGCTGCAGGAGTTCTTTGGTGCTGGGCGTGGCAGAACGAGCTAATTCCAATGGATAAGCTGAGGAAACTCCTTGACCTTGTTGCACTGGCAACTATCGCAGACTGTGTTTCACTGGCTTCGCCTCTGAACAGAGTTCTTGTGCGGGAGGGGCTTGAAGTTATTCGCAGATCCCCAAGACCTGGTCTTGCGATCCTGATGGAAAAACTTGGAATCAATCCTGCTGTTCTTGATCCGGAAGATCTGGCAATGAAAATTATTCCCTGTCTCAACGCGGCCGGGAGGCTTTATTTTGCGGATCTTGCGGTTAAAATACTTTTTAATGCAGAGGATCTT
>JAQVPO010000014.1 GCA_028702015.1 Synergistaceae bacterium
TAGGGACCGGGGACCTGAGTGAGCTTGCTCTCGGATGGTGCACTTACGGAGTGGGGGACCACATGTCGCACTATAACGTAAATGCAAGCCTTCCTAAAACACTTATGCAGTATATAATCAGGTGGACTGCAGAAACGCAAATGATCGGCCCAGATGTTTCTGAAACCCTTACGGATATACTGAACACGGAGATAAGCCCAGAGCTTGTCCCGCCGGATGGTGCCAAAGATCTTATGCAAAGCACAGAGGCGGCAATAGGGCCATATGAGCTTCAGGACTTCAATCTCTACTACTCTCTGCGGTATGGATTCCTTCCTTCAAAAATTGCGTTTATGGCATGGTGTGCCTGGCATGACAAAGAAAAGGGCCAATGGCCCAATGTTCCGTATGAGAAGAGGCACCAGTATGATATTTCTGAAATAAAACACTGGCTCGGCATATTTCTACACCGGTTTTATAAAACGAGCCAGTTTAAGAGGTCGTGTGTTCCTAACGGCCCTAAGGTAGGATCAGGGGGATCCCTTTCTCCCAGAGGCGATTACAGGGCACCAAGCGACAACGAAGAAACTCCGTGGCTGGAGGATATGCTTAATATCCCAGACTATATATAATGACAGAATACGATATTGCATTATGATGGCTGCCTTGATGAGGGAGATGCTTTTTCACACGCTGTTGGAAATATCCGGTATTTGGGTTCTTGCTGGCTTATGCATACAGTCTTCCCAAAAATCTGAGGTAGATCAGAGTCCTGTCTGTAGCAGCTTAAAAAAATGGAGATGACATTTTGGTAAATGATTATTGGAGAGGGGCTTTTTTAGCCTTTTGTACGGCCTTTCTTTGGGGGGGGATGAGCCCGACTGCCAAGATAATTGCTTCTGCCGGTTTAAGTCAGATAACTGTAGTTTCATACCGTGCGGTATTTATCGTAGCCGTTGCAGGTTCCTGGCTCTTTTTTACAGGCGGGAGCGAAAAATTCGCACTGTCGCGCAGAATGTTGAGAATGTACTTCATGCTGGGCTTTTTTACAGTTGTATTGAATGCGACAGGTTTTATGATGTCCTGTTCATATCTTTCGGTTCCTAAAACCCTGATCCTGCACTATACGTTTCCTCTCGTAACAATGGCGGGTGCAGCGCTGATCACAAAAGAAAGACCCTCGTGGATCCAGGTGCTGGCAGGAGTGCTTGTGCTTGCCGGCCTTTACGTTGGTTTTATACTAGGCAAGTCAGATGAAAGCGGCATTTCGGCAGCAGGCGTTATATGGGGGATATTGTCAGTTGTCGGGCTTTCTGGGCAGACTCTGCTTTCCAGAACAATGGGCATACAGGAAAAATCAGACCCGATACTCCAGCTATTTTACAGTTATCTTTTCGGCGGGGCTTTGCTTGTGTTACTGAACTCCCTTTTTGGCGGATGGTCTGATATAGAAGTAATGACACCTAAGTTGTTTTTAATATTGCAGTACCCTGCCGCTTTGGCCGGGCTTGTTGGTTTTGGCTGTCTCTTTTCTTCGCTCAAATACATACCGCCCTCGACCGCAAGCCTGATATGCACTCTGGAAATAGTTTTTGCGCTGACAATTGCATATTTTCTGCTTGACCAGGCCCCTTCAACTTACGAGCTGGCGGGCTGTGTGATAGTAATGGCTTCTGTCGGAGCTTCGATCTTTTTCAGAAAGAAAGAATCATAAAATACTTGCTTTTATACGAAAATTGCGCTCTTCTTATGCAACGCTTTCTATGAAAATATTTGCAACTGTAGGATTGAACTGACTCCCTGCATTTCGTCTTATTTCTTCTATAGCATCGTTTTTGGACATTGCTTTACGGTATATCCTGTCTTCAGTCATTGCATCGTATGCATCAGCAACCGATAGTATCCTTGAAAGGAGGGGAATATTTTCTCCCTTCAGCCCCTTAGGATATCCTTTTCCGTCCCACCTTTCGTGGTGGCAAAGTATATAATCAGCTATCCTTGTTAATTTTGATGATGCTTTTGCTATCCTGTATCCGATCTCAGGGTGTTTTTTCATAACGCGCCATTCTTCTGCTGTAAGTTTTCCGGGTTTGTTCAGTATCTTATCGTCTATCCCAACTTTGCCGATGTCGTGGAGTATAGCCAGCAGCTGAAGCTCTCCTATGTCGTTTTCCATAAGGTTCATCTTTCTGCCAACTCTTGTGGCAAGTTCTACAAGACGTTCTGCATGTTTTCCAGTTTCAGGTGATTTTTCGCAAATGGCAGTCATAATAAAGGAAAGGGTCTCACTGTACGAGCTTTGCTGTGAAAAGAATTTTCTGTTTCTCATATACTCGTTTGCCTTTATCAGTGTATTTTCGATTGATTCATCTTCGTCATTTTTAGTTGAACAGCCCATGGAAATATTTATTTTGGGTGAGCGATCAGAGTTGTTTTTGTTGTATGCTGTACAGGCATTTTTTATATTATCAAGAAAATTGCAGGCTTCCTCATTATCTGTCTGAGGCATGATGATGCCGAACTCATCTCCATCGATCCTGGCTGGGATGTCTTTTTTTCTGCAGTAATTTTTAATAATTTCTGCCGATTTTATTATAAGCAGATTTCCATCGCTCTCTCCAAAAGCTTCGTTTATGAGATGAAGTCCGTTGATGTCAGCCAGGAGGACTGACAGAGGAAGATGTTCTTTCCTGTCAAATTCAGAAAGGGCTTTCTCAAAATATTGTCTGTTATAAAGGTTGGTCAGATGGTCATAATCATTTACATATTGTATTTTCTCTTCATTTATTTTAATGCCGGATGTGTCTATTATAATTCCCTCAACTGCATCAACGCTTCCATCGGTCGCATATACTCCATGGCCTGTTATAAGCACCCATTTTTGGGTGCCGCAGGCAGTGATGATCCGATATTGATTTCTGAAAGGAACGTGCAAAGCAAGGGATCTTTCACATTCGAACAGCAGTGTCTCACGGTCCTCTTTTTCAATAATGTCACTAAATGAGATTTTTCCCTTTATGAAGTCTTGAGGGGTATATCCCGTCAGTTCACTGCAGTTTTCTGAAACGGAGAGCATGGTCCATGTTTTGTCATTGTCAAAAAGACACCTGTATGACATCCATGTGATGTTTGAAATAAGAAATTTATTGTCATTGTTTTCATTTATTTTTTTGCATGCAAGCCGAATGCATAGTTTTTTTGAAATTATCATGTAACCTGCTATAAGAAATATTACGAGGACAAGAAAGATCATTGCAGATGCAAAGACTTTTTTTATTGTTTCAGCCATTAATGCCTTGGTATAGTAATCAATTCCTATTACGGCTGCCGTATCATCACTTGAGTATTTTTTTAGAGGAACAAAAATACTGGTAAGACCGCCATGTCTGAAGATGGATTTTTCCTGATCAAATGTTTTTTTACTGAATAGCCGGGAAACAAAATTAGCAGGTCCAGAAGTATAAAATTCACCGGATCGGTCCCTTGGGATAGTTTGCCCCGGGGCTTGAGGATCACCGGAGTCAGCAAGATAATATATTTGTTCACCCTTTTTGCAAAGTACATATACTGAAGATATCTGCGAAAGAGACCTGGGAATATTTAATAATTGTTTTTTTAAATATATGTATTCTTCATCATGCGTTGGGTCTTTTGTGTTTGCTGTTTCTGAAAGGTATTCGGATGGGATAAATGCGCCAATGGATTCTGCCAGGATAAAAGCGTAGTTTTGCTCTCGAGCTAAGGAACCTTTCCATGTCCCGTATATATTATTGGCACCAAAAATGATAAAAAAAAGGAAAGCGAGCCCAAAAAACATTTTAAGGCCGATTTTATTTAAATGGGAGAAAGAATATATTTTTTTGTTCATCAAAAATCACCTAAAATCTCTGTAAAATACATAATATTATTTAATAACTAATAAATTATATAATAATATTTGAATGATGAATAGAGCTTTAAAAAAATATACTTGCATATTTCGTCTGATATGCAAGACTGAGGAGTATTTTCTGAGAATATCTGTCTGATCATTTATTCAGAGTTATCTTTTCAGCTGCTAATATATGTTTATTGTGTTCAAGGTTATTCTTATTTAAACATAAAATTTATTTATATAGCATGTTTGGGTATAATGTTTAATCGCATAAAGTAAAAACATTAAATCTCTATCTGGAAATTAATTTAACGATATTATCGATTATAAACTATTACATCCATGTATGCAGAGTAATGGGAAAATATATAACATCCGATACTCTGACAAAAAACTTCACTTGAACTCATATTTACATAAAATCCACACATTTATATCATAAAATGCCCATATAAGAATATGCTGTACTGTGAAATTTTCACTGGTTAAATGATCATGCTGGGATTTCTATATATCCCTAAAATGCGCAGATCACTTTTTTATGTGGTTTCTGAAGAAAGGAGAGTGCTGATTTTGAAATTAAAGATAGTTTCAATGACAATTATATTATGCATGTTGGCTGTACCTGCCGCAAATGCAGCGCCCCATCCGGTGCGAAGGCCCGACCATCCCCCTGGACCTCCGCCAAGACCGATATTCAGGCCGTACCACAGGCCGATGCATACTCCTAATTTCCCGCGGGATGCCTATTATCCTCGATATAGAAGCTATGGCAATTACAGGAGGTACAGGAGTCATAGCAGCAATGATATCTGGATCAGCATTGGAGCAGGATTGCTTTTAGGGACGATAATATCAAACATGAACAGGGATACGCAGTATTCTCCGCCGTCCGAAGCACCGTATTCTGCCCCGGGCAGGAATGACTACTACTCTTATACCGACAGTTATGAGCGTGAAAGAGAGAAGGACCAGATCAACGAAGAAATAAGAACAGCTGCCAAAGCAGAGGCTGTACGTGCCTCTCAAATGGTATCGGAAATGGGACTTGAGCCAGCTGCGGAGATTATCGCAAAAGACTGGGAAAAAGAGGGTAAAAGGGCAGTTATTGACGCAAGGAGCGGATTGCATGTACTGAGAGTTACAGGCTTTGATGACGGCGGTCAGATGTCTTACACGTTTCTGCCGGAAAACAGAAAGGTCTACGTCAGAATATCTGTTCCGGAGTATTCACTTTCAGCCGAAGAGAGCGATTCTTATTCCATGACTGCGCTCCGGCAGGTATCTTCAGTGGAGAGCAGACCATCATTGCCTGCGCAGAATTATACTTCTGCTGCAAAGACTCTTCCCGGTACCGGAGCCGGTATGCAGCAAACGGGATTTGATATCGAAAGATCAAAGCGGTCATCTTCAGGGCATATGATAATCAGAGAGGTCAGCCGGGGAACTGCGGCATATTATGCAGGCATAAGGCCCGGAGATGTTTTGCTGAAGGTCAATGCATACGATTCAAGGAATTTTGATCCGGGCTGGTTCAGCGAGTATATTTCAAATAAATACAAATCAAGGTCGCTGATTATATTATCGATCTCCCGAAAAGGAACAGAGAAGAGGGTTGAAATTCAGCTTTAAGAAACATAGCTTGTAAATCAAAACTTTTAAAATCTAAAGAGAGATAAATAGCATGAACAGAGGAGGTATTATCTGCGGACTCCTCTGTTTATGCTATGTTATATTGTCAGACAAACTGTAATTAAAATGTAAAAATAGAAGAAATATGGTATCCTAAAGAGACGGTGGGCATTTTTACATTGAGGTGTTTTTATAACAGGTCGGTAAAAAACAAAGATGGAATGATAAAGGGGCTGGACAGAAAGTAAAATAACTGACTTCCCCTATTGAGAACAGGAGAATATATTATGCTGTACGAAGAAGCAAAAAGGATCAACGAAGAAATAAAGGAACTATGCAAGGACTCTAAGCACCCTTCAAGAACAATGTCCAAAGAAGTCATGAGGGCTCTGAATTCAGAACTTGACAAGGTCCGCAGAAGGTCAAAAGGCGGGGGAGGCAGGTTTGCGGGAACCATGGACCAAACGCAGATATTTAATATGGAAAAGCTCAAAAGCTTTGATGTGCCTCCCAAGTATGAAAAGCAGATGGTCAAGGCGCTGGAAAAAGCCAAAGAATATGCCGGAATCGAAGACTGATCAGGAATAAATATTTAGTTCGTATCAGAATTATAAAAGAAGATGCGAGGCATCCCCTAAGGGATGCCTCGCATTGTTAGTTATCGCGGCAAAGACAGGGGGGCAAATTATCATTTCATAAGTTTGAAAAATGTTCTGTACATTATATAGATGTATGAGACAAGAAATACAATCCACAGAAACAAAGTGTGTTCAATAAAAAAGCTTGAGAAATATGTCCCTACCAATATACCGAGAAACATTATTGAAGTCTTAAGGAAAAAATAGTCCCAGAAAGTATATTTGTTCGCGGCTTTGATCATCCTGTCAATGAAATCGAACATGCATATCCCTCCTCAGTTTGATTATATACTGGCTATATTTCATGTTTTTTCTAATTAAATCATATTTATCGGATATTATTCCGACAGCTGCGAAAAATACTTTTGATACAATAGCCCCGTACCATAAAATATCAAAGCAGGGCGATACGCTTTTTTATATAACAATTATTTTACTATACTGAAATATTGATTTATATCGGAAAAATACTTTTTATCTGAAGACAGGGGATTATAACAGGAATTTTTGTTAATGCTACAATTAACTCCAGCGACTGTCTGGATCACACTAAGCAATGGAAAACTGACTTCAAAAAATATGATGATCTTTGATCATTTGATACAGCTTCTTTTGCTGAATGTCTGAACTAACTGCATAGGGCAGGACTGCTTCAGTATAAAGAGGAATAACTGGAATACTGTCATTGGCAAACTGACTTGCAAGTGTTGAAGCAAAGGATAGGGCATTCTGTCATATGTTTGTTTAGGCAATCAGATATTTTGGGGGGAGGAGAGCCTGATGATATGGATTAAAAAAAGAAAGGATCGCCCGTTGATGCTTATCAGTCTATCTTTTGTCTGCTTAATATTTATTATTTTCTTCTCTCTGCTGACCCAGGCTGCAGAAGCAGAAAAGACGGTATTATCGTCTGATTTAACGGTCAGGGATCTTAAAGAGGAAGATATTCTGTGGCTGAAGATAGTGAAGAACAAGCATAAGCTGTATGTAATGAGGCGGGATGAAATTATAAAGGTATATGACATTTCGACTGGGAAAAATAGCGGACAAAAAGAGCGTTCAGGAGACAACAGGACTCCTGAGGGAGAGTTTGAGGTCCAGCAGATACAAAATGCTGCAAACTGGCAGCATGACTTCAATGATGGCAAAGGAATGATCAAAGGGGCATATGGTCCCTTATTTATACGAATAAATTGCGGATGGAGAGGAATAGGCATCCATGGTACCCATGATCCTGATTCTATTGGGAAAAATGTTACAGAAGGCTGTATAAGGCTTAGAAATCAAGACCTGAAGGATCTTAGAAAAAGCTACATCCGGTTGCTGATGAAGGTTGTAATTGTCAAATAAGTCACGTGTTTTTATTTTAAGTATTTTGAATGAGCAAAAAACACAAAACCATATTATTAAAATTAAGATATAACTCGACTTTTTATTTTATTAACTGCATATTAAGAGAGTAAGGGAGTATACGTTATGTTTTTTGCATTGAATACCATTAGCAAATATCATCTTGATGATAGAATACACAGTAATGACATATGCCAGAGAGGATTGATACGATGCAGATTTCTGCTGACCTTTTAAAAGCGCATCTCCAGCGTTTTTTAATATCTTTACTCATTATCGCAGTATTTTGCGTTTTTCCATCAATTTCAAGTGCTGAAGTGCGCATAGAAGAAAAGGTCGGAAAATTGCTTGTAAATGAATTTGATCCCGAGCGAATAACAGTACAGGCCACGGGCGGAGGAAGTTTTCTCTATGCCAAGGCGACAGGGATAGTTATTGAGGGAGTAAGGATAGAGAGCGTTTCTCTGTATGCAATGATGAAAGAGCCTCCGAATAACATAAGTGAGTATGATAAAGACCGCAAATACAAGCTCGCAGACCTCATCCACTATTCAAGAGGAGAAGTTGTTCTGCTGGAAAAGGATTTTAAAGACTATGCGAGAAAAGAAATTGAAGATATAAAGGGATTTAAAAATCTTGACTGTGATTTTTCAAAGAACGGGATCAGGGTATCCGGGGCATATACAGCTACATTTCTGTTCAAATTCAACATTAGGATGGAAGTGCTTTCTAAACTTGCATTTAATGACAGCGGTCTTAACCTTACGGATACAACACTCTATGTTGCCGGTGTTAAGCAGCCCGAATATATAACTTCCCAGCTGATTGAAAGAATAAATCCGCTTATTGCTAAAGAAAAGATCCCATTCCCGGACAGGATAACCTCTATAAATTTCACAGATGACAGGATCGTTATTACAGGAGACCCAAAACCTCTTAAAGATGCTAAAGTATGGACTTACAGCAGGTCATAAAAAAACATTTTTCATATGAGCAGATTTCTTAATGTTTTGAGGGCGGTTCTGAATAAAAACATAGAGCATGCTTCAGATGCTCGATAATTGAACGGCTATTGTCAAGGGACTGATAGATGAAAAAGGCGTTACAGCGCCGTAGAAACTCGCTTATTATGACGAACTCTATGATTTTGTCATGAAAGAACGGAGATGCCGGGGGATCAATTACGAAGAAAGCGTAAAGATCTGCAGGAATGAAATAACCTGATGAGATCATTCGATCCATGCCATGCGTACTCAGACGGCGTGGCATGGATCTGTAATATCTGGAGCTATTCTTTTTCTATGACCAGGAAGATACTTGAATCATCCACTTCAAATATCTGCCAGCAGTATCCTGAAGAACGTCCGATTTTCTCAAGGTCAGATATGGAAGGGGTAGTGGCACGGAACCCGTCTTTGCAGATGATAACACCGTCTTTCGTTTTTTCCATATCCAGCTCACCGAGCAATCCTTTACTGGACTGTTCCTGAAACCACGCGATCCTTTCTTCCCAGAAATTGGGATGATATGTGCTGAAATAGGCCTTGCCGCCTTTTTTAAGAGACTTTAACACCTTTGCGGTAAAAATCTCCGGAACCGCCGCTTTCACAGCGGAAAGCCCGTTCTGAAGACAGAGAGCCGCGTCAAAACAGTTGCTGAAGTCAATATCATGTACGTCCATTGTCAGCAGCGCTGTGTTTTTATTGTCTTTCAGGTATTCTTCACCAAAAGATATATTGCTGCTTGATATGTCTATTCCTGTAATACTATTTACAAATGGGGCTATCTCACGCATTATCCGCCCGTAGCCGGCTGCAAGCTCAAGAACGATGTCATTTTTTTTCAGATTGCCGCGTACAAAAGCTATCTCCTGTTCAAGGTATCTGGATATCCTTGGTATAGCTGTGTCATAAACCTCCCATAACCTTTTGCCGTTCAGCCCCTGTGCATAATAGTTTTCTTTCATTCTCTCAGATCCTCAGTATTAGTATTGGCAGGACAACAATATCAGAAAATCAATGCAGACAGACCTGCACCTAAATTCTGACCTTGTCTGTCTGCGTTGTTATTATGGCGGTTCAAGAATAATCTCATTCATATGATCCAGCGGCCGTCATTAAGGATGACATCGCTGCCGAAAAATCGTGTTTCCGGCAGGTCCTTGCAATTTATTATTATTTTACTTCTATTGACTGTTTTTCAAAGTGTTCAGCAATTATCCGTACGATATCATTGTAACAGCAGATGCCCTTTGGGTTATTGACCTTGCAGTCTGGATTCTTCATCGCTCCTGTCGCTTCAATTACCTCTTCCGGCGAGGATGCCCCTTTTGAAATCGCTTCTGCGATCATTTCTTCTGTTACCTTTGAACAGAAGCAGACATATTGTGCATCATCACAATTATTTTTGAGTTTTTTCTTTTTCGGTTTGGGGTAAGGCAGTTCACTCCAGCTGGCTCTGACAAGCTTTGTCAGGTATTCTCTGTCGTCTGTAGATGTTATGAGAAATGAAGGTTTAGCACCCTTATATGCAGGAACTTCACAGACTTCTTTGAGGAGCCTGAAGCCGGCATTTGTCTTTTTCAGGAAGAGCTGTCCGTCACAGACCATTCCGATAACTTTAGTGTCACAGTAGATAGTGTATTCACCAAACATTTTCCTGCAGGTAATTACGCCTGCATCACTAAGCTGATCGGAAATATAGGTCATGAATTCTTCTGATGTTGCCATGCTCCTGCACCTCCTCCATCGACGGACGGGATAACGAACTGCGGTAAAATAGTTTAGTTTTGAGAGGCCTCACTGCGGAGTGATGTCTTCTATTTCCTGCTGTTTCACACGATCAAGAGGCAGATGCTTGATGCCTGACTTGGCAGGTGAAAAATCTATTTTTTTCAGGTCTATCATTCTTACCTTTCTGTTGTGCTGTGTGTGGTAGTAATAGACGAGGTTTCCTGTATCGATAGCGCTTGTCCAAAGAGTGGAGCTCCGCATGCCGTCAAGGTCCTGAAGTGCAGTCACGGTGCCTTCCCCGGAAGCTAGCGGCTGGTTGAAGTTATCCATGATACGGAAAATTTCATATATTGTTTCAGGGCCGTCAGGAGTTCTGCGCGCAAGCATTGTTTGTGCTACGGCCCGTATAAAACGTGACGGGGGTGTGATATCCCCGGGCATCCCCAGAAGCCCGCTCCCTCCTCCCAGGGGTTCTATGTTAAGGCTGCCTATCTTTTTGGCAGAGTAGGGCTTTACTGAAAGGTTGATATAGTTTCGGAGGTTGGTCAGATGCCAGTCGAAACTTGGAGCGTTAGTCAGGACTTTTACAGGGTTATCACTTACTTTCAGCTTCCCGTCAATATATTCCACGACAATGACACTTCCGCTCTTGTCTGTCACCATGAGATGCA
>JAQVPO010000015.1 GCA_028702015.1 Synergistaceae bacterium
AGCTCAACTGGCAGAGCACCTGACTCTTAATCAGGGGGTTACAGGTTCGATTCCTGTACGATCCACCATCTTTTTGTCTTCTTATAGTTATGGATGTTTTTCCACGTACCTTTCTGCGTGGATCGTTAGCTCAACTGGCAGAGCACCTGACTCTTAATCAGGGGGTTACAGGTTCGATTCCTGTACGATCCACCATTTTTTGCCTCCTGATTTCTAAAGCAGCGTTTTTAAATACCCGCCAAAACCCCTTTGATCGCCTGTATAATATATACAGTTATCTTTTTATCTGCAGAGTAAGTCTTAACTATAATATATATTTGTATACTATTTTCTGGGGAGGCGTTTGCTTCAATGGAGATCAAAGAGGATATAGGCAGATTCTATATCGGCGAGGACAAAAAAGCTCCGCTTGCAGAAATTGTCTTTTCATATACGGGAGAAGGCATTATGACAATCGAACGCACCTATGTCTCTGAAAAACTCAGAGGTCACAGCATTGCAGCTCAGCTTCTCGAAAAAACCGTTTCCAAAGCCCGTGCTGAAGGATCAAAAATCATACCGGAATGTTCCTATGCAGAAAAAATGCTGAACAGGGGAGAGCAGTACAGAGATGTTTTATACACTAAATAAAGAAAGCCTATGAATAAATTTTAAATTATACTGAAGTATACGCTCTCCAGAGCTCTTTGAAAAAGATAAATCTTTCTTGCACTTTAAATAAAAGCAGGGTAAAATCTACCCTGTTCTGCTTTTAGACAAATGCGAGAGTGGCGGAATTGGTAGACGCGCGGGACTTAGGATCCCGTGTCCCAGACGGAGGGGTTCAAATCCCCTCTCTCGCACCATTGTCAAGGATCCTCAAGTGTTCATACGGATAAAAACAGGCTTACGATGTGTGAGCCTGTTTTTTATTTTATTTTGAATACAGATATGCTATGATCTGATTGGCAGAATATATAATAAGCAGGAATTTGAAGAGGAAAAACAATATGGAAATCAGGCGATTTTTAGAAACAGACAACATTGATGATGTCAGTCGTGTTTATGCTAAAAGTTGGAAATCGGCATACTGCGGGATTGTGCCACAGGATTATTTGGACAGCATACCAGAAAACAGGTGGTCAAAAATTCTAATCAACGAGCTTTCCAATCTATGGATTGTCAGCGACGGGAAACAGATCATTGGTTCGTCAACTTACGCACTGGCAAGAGACGAAAAATACAGCGGCTGGGGTGAAATCATATCGATTTATCTGCTTCCTTCATATTTTCATTTAGGAATCGGAACAAAGCTGTTACGAGCTTCTATGAACGAGCTGTTCTCTATGGGATACGAAAATATTTATCTGTGGGTATTGGAGGATAATTTCTCAGCCCGTAGATTCTACGAAAAAAACGGATTCAAAATGAAGGAAGATACAATGCAATCTGTTATCGGAGGCAAACTGCTTAACGAAATCAGATATATTTATAATAAAAATAAGTGAGTTTAATTTTTCAGATTATTAAATGAACTTTTCCACCGTCTTTCCCGCATGCCTTTGAGCGGGAATCCAGTGACTTCAATATTTTAGAGCCGCTGCTCCTTTGCTGGACAACTTGCAGAAAAGACGAAAAACAGAGGTTCTTGATCTACCAATAGCAGGATGTGGGAAAGTTCAGTTATTAATACATATACTTACACCAAAACATTACAGTTGCCCATGGCAGACTTTAATGCTTCAAAGTAAAAATTATTTTCCAATGGTATCAACAAATACATTTTTGCCGCATAAGACATGTTTACTTGTCTCATTAAAAATAAGCTGATTTTATGTTTGTGTTTTTTAACGCAGATCTACAATTATAATTATTTTATAAAAAGTTTTTAAGTAAACTTTCCTCTTTAATTTTAAGACAAGAGGGTAAGAAAATGGAAAACAACAGACAGAACCTTATTTATGCTGCTGCTGTGCTGCATTCTATAATTACAGGCCTATCTTATCTGTTTTCTAAAACTGGGCTGAACCTGAGCAGTCCATGGGATCTGCTTGCCTTCAGATTCACGGTCTCGTTTTTCGCAATCATGATACCTATCCTTTTCAACTGGATCAAAATCGATCTGACCAGAGAGAAAATTAAAAGCATAATGCCGCTCGCCCTGTTCTATCCTTTATCCTTCTTTACTTTTCAGACGTTCGGGCTGCTCTATATGACTTCTTCGGAATCTGGGATACTCCTTGCAGTCACACCAGTGTTCACATTGATTTTAGCCGCGTATTTTCTGAAAGAAAAAACCTCTATCATGCAGAAGCTATCTATTATCCTCTCTGTATCGGGGGTAGTATACATCGCCCTGCACAAAGGGGCTGATCTGGAATTTAACAACATAAAGGGAATAGCCCTGCTGTTGCTGTCAGCCCTATCTTTTTCCGGGTACAGCGTAACATGCAGAAGACTGAGTCAAAATTTTTCTGTGACAGAAATGAGCACTGTTATGATAATTATCAGTTTCATATGTTTCAATGCCATATCAATATCCTCTCATATAATAAACGGAACAATAGACAGTTTTTTTGAACCTTTGAACAACAGCAGATTCATCGTTTCAATAGTCTATCTGGGAGTCTTTTCTTCTCTGGGGACATCGATGCTGACCAACTATATACTGTCCAGAATAGAAGCATCTAAGATGTGTGTATTTACAAATTTAAGCACAGTCATATCAATAACCGCAGGAGTCATTTTCCTGAATGAAAAAATATACTATTACCACATTGCAGGCTCTATATGCATTGTATTGGGTGTGATAGGAACAAACTGCTTCGGTAAAAAAGATGATTCCATAACAGGATGATTCATTACAGGACAGTTTGTTTATTTTGATGAATCAAGCTAATAATATTTTCTATTCTTCCATTTAACCCCGCTTTAACTCCGCTCAAAATACACCTTACAATTCAGTAGTATTTTAAAAATAAGACTACAGCAGCCTTGACAAATAATTCACACAGGCTTATTTTACCAAGCGTTAATTGGGAATATCACTTTTTCAGGGGGATGTATCATGGACACTTTTATGACTGATCTGCTAACTTCTTTTGCTGTTGTAATAAACGGCATACCACAGGGCCTGCTTGGCCTAAGCTTTGGTTTCGCCGCTTTTCCGACCAGCCTTGCCTTCCTTATTGGTGCTGCTGGATCAATGGCGTTCAATTCGGTGGCCACAATTTCCTTCCAGGCGGAGACTATAACTCTGGCCGGAAAAATGGGAAAGGACATCAAAGAGAGACTCAGCATCGTCTTCTGGGGGGCTTTGTTTCTCCTTATACCTTCGATACTGGGTCTTAACGAAACTATTGTGGCGTTCATAGGTCCGACCATAGTCAATTCTATGATGGCAGGTGTTGGCATAATGCTTGCCTATGTGTCAATTGAACTCTTCAACTCAGAGAAAATATCAGGAACGATTTCCATGATCACAGGAATAGCAGTATGGTTCATGACACTTGACCTTGCAAAGACAATAATAATTTCTGTGCTAATTTCCACTATCGCTTACAACATACTTATGAAAATGGGAAAAGTAGAACCACACAGTCTTGTGATGGATAAAGAAAGGGAGAAGTTCACCTTCGGGAACATCCATTGGAAAATATGGGAAAACCCCATGCTTATTGTCCACGCCCTTGCCCTTGCGTGCCTCAATATCGGAGCAAACATAAGCTTTGGGAAAATCACAGGCAGTATTGCAGGTGTTGATTCAAACATAGACCACCTTGCAATTTACTCATCTCTCGCTGACCTGGGTTCTTCTTTCTTTGGAGGCGGACCTGTCGAAGCAATAATATCCGGGACCGCAACTGCGCCCAACCCGCTTAGATCTTCAATTATGATGATGCTTATAATGGCGGCCATACTGCTTTTTAAACTTCTTCCTACCATCGGGAAGTATGTCCACAGTGCTTCAATAGCGGGATTTCTCTTTGTACTGGGAACCTTTGTTACCTTTGCTTCAAACATACAGGGTGCAATTGCCACTGTACCCGCCGCAAACGGTCCGTTCGGCTTTTCTCCCTGGGGTATGGTCATCGGTGCGACTGTTCTTGTTTCAGCAAAATGGAACCCTTTCTTTGGGCTTCTCGCAGGAGTCCTTATAAAAATCATATTTTCACTTTAGGAGATAATTATGAACGAACATTACGAGCTAAAAATATGCGGCCTACAGAGAAACCTTAAAAAAGTCCGGGTCAAACCAGATCTTGCCATAGCATCTTTTGTAATGCTTGGAGACACATATCTTATAGAAAAATGCGCTGACGCTCTTTTTGATAAGATGAAAGGCATAAAGGGAATAGACATGCTTGTATGCCCGGAAGCAAAAGGTATCCCTCTTACCCACGCACTTGCCGTACGTCTAGGAATTGATTATGTTGTTGCAAGAAAATCTATCAAAGGATATATGGAAAATCCGATAACATCAGAAGTCAAATCAATTACAACAAACGAAAAGCAGATCATCGTTATTGATGAGACAGACGCGGCAAAGCTGGATGGAAAGCGAGTCTGTGTAGTTGATGATGTGGTTTCAACGGGAGGTTCCCTGCGTTCGCTGGAAGATGTCCTCGCCAAAACAGGATGCACAGTTATAAGCAAGGCAGCTGTCCTGCTTGAAGAAGGGGGATACGACGGAGAAGATCTGATATACCTTCAGAAGCTCCCTGTCTTTTCTGTTTAGCAAAATCCTCATGCAGCCCAATAAAGACGCCGCTTTTAATAAAGCGGCGTCTTTTTAAGTCATAGATTTGGTGCATGCTCCTCTTTGTTATGTTATCATTAATTATGCGATCTGTGCACGGAGGACACACTATGAGAAAATTCCTGAGACTGCTTACTCTCTCCTTATTTGCAGCATTGCTGACATGCCAGAGTGCCTATGCAATGACCGTTGCAGAATTTTACGGACTCGCAAGTAAATGTAAGCATATCCAGCCTTTTGCAGCGACTGTCCAAAGTGCCTGTGAAACAGGTCACTGGTCAAGTGATCTTTGGCAGGGCGCTTATAACGGGGCAGGGCTCAAGGTATCCGCTGAATGGTTAAACGCAGGAAAACCCTATATAGTTAAGAGCAGTGTCGAAAGCAGAAACGGAAATTATAATCAGGAAACTTCGAGGTTTAGAAAATACGGATCTCCATTGGAATTCCTGAATGATTATGAAAAAAAGATCCGGCAGGACTATCCCAGATGCACAAGAAACCATGACAATATATGGGGTTATTTTGCAGGGCTTTATGCCGGGAAAAAAGGGAAATGGGCAACTGACCACAGATATTACGAAAAGCTTACGGTAAAAGCAATAAAGCTTGCACCTGAAATATACGGCTCAAAATGGAAGCTGAAACTTATAAATGATTTTAAGGCCGCTGCAAGAAGAAGATCGCTGAAGAACTGGCAGAAAGACATTATTCACAGCGAGCTGAAAAAAGCCAACGTACTGTAGAAAAACTTTTCTCCAGACCTGTTATCAAAACCTAAAACAAAAAAAGCAGGTGTATAAAATGATACGCGGGATTGGAATAGATATCTGTGATATTGCACGAATGCGGAAAGCTGTTTCCAGGGAAGGATTCTGCATACGTGTTTTTTCTGAGGAAGAAATAGTTTATGCAGAGAAAAAAGCTGACCCGGCAGTACATTACGCCGCATCATATGCGGCGCGTGAAGCCTTATCCAAAGCTACAGGGTGGGGGATTGCCGGACTTGGGATCAATTCCTGTTCAGTAAAACGAACTGAATCAGGTCCCAAATTTGTGTTTAACGATAACATCCTTTCAAAATTTTCAAATGAAGGAATTGACGACATTTTCCTGTCGATATCGCATGAATCAGGAATTGCTGTTGCGGTAGTGATTTTGGAGAAAAATAAATGATGAAATATTATGATCCGGAAGACATCCGGCAGGCAGATATCATTGCAGTGGAAAAATTTGGAGTGACCTCGCTCGAACTTATGGAGAATGCCGGGACTAATGCAGCCCTTGAGGTATTGAAGAAATATCCGTACGCACGCTGTTTCCTTATTTTAGCCGGCCCTGGAAACAACGGCGGAGACGGTTTCGTTGCTGCCAGGTCATTTTTTGAATAAAGGTTTCGCTGTCACAGTGATCCTGTCCTCTGAACCAGAAACATACAAGGGCGACGCAAAGAGAAACCTTGATCTGCTGATCAGATCAAAGAGCAATAATTGTACTGCAATATGTTCCAAGCAGCTCACAGATGAAGATATAATTGAAAAAATCAGCAAAGCCGACTGTCTTATTGATTCGCTCCTGGGAACAGGCTCAAAAGGAGCCCCAAGGGGTGAAGTTGGGCGTCTTATAAAGCATTGCTTAAATAGGGCAGTTGTGGCCTTTGATATTCCAAGCGGGATTGATCCTGCAAACGGTAACATTTTTGACTCATGCATCAGGGCGGATATGACAGTCACATTTCTCGCTGCAAAAAAGGGGATGTGTTTTTCTCCGGCATATGATATGTGCGGAACTGTTGTAACGGCAGATATCGGCATATCACCAGACAAAGTTCTTGATGGCAAAGAAACCATCTCATCTTTCGGCAGGAAAGACATATCAAAACTGATGCCTGCCATTTCAAGAAACATACACAAAGGTGACAGAGGAGGACTGCTTATAGTTGGAGGAAGCATCAACTACAGGGGGGCGCCTCTGCTTGCAGGGCTCGGAGCGCTGCGTTCCGGAGCAGGCCTGGCGGTGCTTGCTGTCCCTGACTTTATGGTCGACAGTGCATCCATCCTGCTTCCTGAAGCTATTCTGGTTCCTCTGAAAACAAAGGGAGAGACAGTTTTGCCGGAGAGCGTTGCTGAGGCTATCGCCCCCTGGAAAACAAGGTGCGGCGCAGCTGTAGTCGGACCGGGACTTGGAAGAAACCAAGGGGCGCAATTTACAGTTGACTGGTTCTGGAAAAATTGGAATAAACCGCTCCTTGTAGATGGAGACGGTCTCTATTTTCTATCTTTCAAAAAATATCTTCCGGCTTTCAGAGCTAATGCCGTCCTGACCCCGCACAGCGGCGAGGCTGCAGCATTGCTTGGAATAACACCGGAAGATATAAACAGAAGCCGGAGCGAAGCGGCTGTTTCAATGTCACGCGCTGCGGGAACCATACTGCTGAAAGGTATGGATACCGTGGTATATTCAAAGGGAAAAGAGATAACTATTATCAAAGGCGGATCTCCTGCTCTTGCTGTGCCAGGATCGGGAGACGTGCTCAGCGGTGCCGCAGGCGCTCTGATTGCATCTGGAATGCCTGTCTTTGATGCTGTACTGGCTGGAGCCGCTGCACATGCCGCAGCAGGAGCGCTTATAGAAAAAAGATCCGGTGTCCGCGGAACACTGGCAAGAGAGATAGCAGATGCGCTGCCTTTTGCATTCAACTAGAAAATTGGAGATAGTCACCTTCACTGAAGAGGAGACACGCTCTCTGGGGAGGCATATAGGCAAACGGTCTTTTCCAGGCCTTACCATACTTATGCACGGCGGACTAGGCATGGGAAAAACTTTCCTTACCCAGGGAATAGGCAGTGCACTTGGCTGCGGGAAGATTAAGAGTCCAACGTTCATACTCATAGCTGAACATCAGGGAGAGATTCCTCTTATTCACGCAGACCTTTACAGGCTTAATTCTTATACTGAAGCAGATGCTCTTGATTTCGAAAATTACATAGACAACGGCTGTGTCCTTGTGGTGGAGTGGGCAGAAAGATGGCACACCCATCCTTTGAGTGACACCATTGACATTACAATAAACCAGTATGGTGATAATGAATTTTCTAGAGTTGTCAAAATCAAAGCGCTTGGAAATACGGCGGAGAACCTCTTAGGGGCCCTTTCAAGCGATATTTTAGAGGAAATATGCGAAAAAGAGGGAAATTATGAAAGTACTGGGAATAGACTGCACAACTAAGTTTACAAATATTGGCATAACCTCTGATGGTACTGTGCTTTCTGAGGTAAGCCTTGAACTGGGACGTCAGCAATCGTCACGACTTCCGATTCTTATTGAAGAAATGCTTTCTGATCTTTCAATGGATATTTCTGAACTTGACCTGATTGCCGCTGCAAACGGACCAGGATATTACACCGGGATCAGGACCGGCATAGCATACTCAGCTGCACTGGCTAAGGCGCTTGGAATAAGGATACTCCCGGTCTCCTCGCTTGAAACCTTCGTACACGACCTTAGAACGATGGGGATACCGCTGGCTCCGGTTATAAAAGCCCGGCAGAATTGCATTTACTGTGCTCTTTATTTTTCTGACGGCAGCGAACTAAAGCCTTTTGTATACCCAAAGTTTTGTGCAGCTGCTGAGTTTGCTGAATTCCTTTGCCTCTATCCTGAAGCTTTGCTTATAGGCAAGGATGTCGCCTTGTTTAATGAATTTTCAGCTCTGCCAAATAATGTTTTGCCAAGAACCGTAGGAAGGGCTGCTCAGACAGCTTTAATGGGGGAGTTCTACAAAGATCTTTCAATTTCGCCTGATAAGATACAGGGAGCTTACCTTCGTGAACCTGACATAGGTCCGACTTCATATTAATTGTCGCTATTTTCAGAATATAAAGAATTTAATCTTTTCCTTGAATAAATGTGAAATCTTTGTCATAATACCCAAGGTTGTGCCAATCGATATTAATAATGGTTGACAGACAAATACTGATTAGATGTGGGGAAGGAAGGTGGGTTTTTTGGCGAAGAAGTTCGACATCGAGATCTTTAACAAATGGTGCAAAGGATGTGGCCTCTGTATCGCTATATGCCCTAAGAAAGTTCTTGAACTAAGCGAACAGGTTAAATGTGTGCCTGCACGTCCTGACGATTGCATTGGCTGCCGCCAGTGTGAAAACGTCTGCCCGGATATGGCAATAACAATTAAGGAGCGTGACTAAATATGGCTCAGGTTGAATTCTGGCAGGGCAACAAAGCAATAGCTATGGGTGCTATCGCTGCCGGATGCAGATTCTTTGGCGGTTATCCCATAACCCCCTCGACAGAGATCATGGAATCTATGTCTGAAGAGCTCCCGCGACTCGGCGGAAAGTTCGTTCAGATGGAAGATGAAATTGGTGGTATCGCCGCAGCAATAGGTGCTTCTATTGCCGGCCTTAAATCTATGACAGGAAGCTCTGGCCCTGGTATTTCACTTAAGCAGGAGCTGCTGGGCTATGCATATATTGCGGAAATCCCACTGGTAGTTGCAGATGTACAGCGCGGCGGTCCTTCAACAGGTCTTCCGACAAAAGTTTCTCAGGCTGACGTGATGCAGGCTAAATGGGGAACTCACGGCGATCACGCAACGATTGCATATGCTCCTTCTTCAATTCAGGAGTGCTATGAAATTACTACAAAAGCTTTTAATATGGCAGAGCGCTTCCGCCAGCCCGTGCTTGTCATGGCTGACGAGATCATCGGCCACATGCGTGAAAAGATCGTAATCCCTGAACCAGGCTCATTTGAAATCATAAACCGTAAAAAGCCGACAGTCTGTCCGGAAGAGTTCATTCCCTACAAAGCAGACGAGGACGATGTTCCTCCGATGGCAGCTTTCGGCGATGGGTACCGCTGGCACGTCACAGGTCTCACCAGCAACGACTGGGGATTCCCGACGAACGAAGCCGAAGACATCGACAAGAAGGCAAACCGTATAATCCGCAAGGTTGACCGTTTCCGTGACGACATAGTCGAATTCAAGGAAGAGAGCATGGATGATGCTGAAGTAGTAATCGTTTCTTACGGCAGCGTTTCACGCTCAGCGCTCCGTGCAATCCGTGAACTTAGACTGCAGGGAGTCAAGGTCGGACATTTCCGTCCTATCACACTTTGGCCCTTCCCGGACAAGGAAATTGCAGAACTCTCAAAGAGAGTTAAACATATTATCGTTCCTGAACTCAACGCCGGACAGATGGTGCTGGAAGTAGAGAGAGCTGTAGCAGGAAGATGCGAAGTCCATCGCAAAAACCTTATTAACGGCGAACTTTACAAGCCTGACCAGATCATGTCCTTCATCAAGGAGGTGGCTTAACTATGCCACGCGAAGATGTAAAAAAGCTGCTCCGTACAAAGTTTATGCCTCACATATGGTGCCCGGGATGCGGTCATGGTATCATCATGCACGCAATTCTGCGCGCACTTGCAGATCTTAAAATTCCTCAGGATAAAATCTGTATTTCTTCAGGTATCGGATGTTCAAGCCGTATGCCGGGATATATCGATGCATGCACTCTCCACACTGCACACGGACGTTCACTGGCCTTTGCAACCGGTGTAAAGCTTGCAAATCCTGACCTGACGATCGTCAACGTCATGGGTGACGGGGACGGAACCGCTATCGGCGGAAACCACTTCATCCATGCGTGCCGCCGCAACATAGGGATCACTGCCGTAGTAATGAACAACAACATTTATGGCATGACCGGCGGACAGGCTTCCCCGACAACTCCGGAGGGTGCCTTTGCTGCCACCGCCCCCTATGGTGCGATAGATCCTACCTTTGACGTATGCAAACTTGCAGAAGGTGCAGGTGCAACATACGTTGCACGTGCCACAGTTGCACAGCCCGCAATGTGCGAGCAGATACTCAAAAAGGCCATCCAGCACCAGAAGAAGGGATTTGCTGTAGTCGAGCTCGTATCCTTCTGCCACACACAGTTCGGACGTAAGAACAAACGCAGCCGTCCGATGGATAACATCAACTATCTTAAGGACAACTCAGTCATGAAG
>JAQVPO010000016.1 GCA_028702015.1 Synergistaceae bacterium
CTTTGACCTGTATCGCTCACGCTGCTTGAATAAAAAAGAGGATCTTCTGAGATGACATCGTATTTGAGCACGTTAGCAACGGCAGCCTCTATTGCAATGGATGCTTTCTCTGTTTCTATATGCATGTGCATATGTCATGAAGATCTTGCTCAACATGACGCTCTGACTCTGGGAGGCGCTTTTGGAATCTCACAGTTTGGAATGCCACTGATAGGAGCCATGATTGCAGCAAACATTACCGGACTTCTGAATAGCTGGGCCACATGGATAGCTGCTTTACTCATCGTATGGGTAGCGCTGAACATGATGAGGGAGGCTTATTTCAGAAAAGACAAAACTGAATCTTGCATGAAGATAACACTGATCAATGTTATTTTATTGGCATTTGCAACGTCTATTGATGCTCTGATAGTAGGATTCTCAATAAAAAGCTCCGGCGGATCTGCTATGCTGCTTGCCATATCCGCCGGAGCAATAACTTTTTTGCTTTCCTTCCTTGGTGCTCTCGGAGGGAAAAAACTGGGAGAGAAAATCGGAATATATGCCGAATATGCAGGAGCGACAGTCCTTATGCTTGTAGCCCTCAATATACTTATAAAAAACTGAAACAGATTTACATCTCTATACCTCGATAAGTTCAAAATTCCTTCTTCCTATTCCAAGTTTCTCGCAGTGTTCCAGCGTAGTCTGCCAGTGAGTATCAGGATGTATAGTATGAAAATGATCTTCTTTTTCATTTCCCCTTCTTTTCTCGTCCAGCATGCTTCCAGATATCACTGGAGCGTTCATCACTGCCTCAGCACAGGCCTGATCCAGCGCTATAGGGTCCTTTGATGCAAAGATACCGACATCCTGGATCACAGGAAGGTCATTTTCAACGTGACAGTCACAGAAAGGCGACACATCTATGACAAAGCTAATATGAAAATTAGGTCTTCCGTTCAGCACTGCTTTCGCATATTCCGCCATTTTTCTGCACATTATGTCGTTTGATTCATAATCAGCCGGACGGATAGCATCAAAGGGACAGAGAGAGAGACAGCGGCCGCAGCCTACGCATTTAATTTTATCGATAAGCGCCCTGTTTTCAGCATCAAAGGTTATTGCATCATGTGCACACCCGCTGAGACACTTCCTGCACGACCTGCATCTGGACGATTTTACCTTCACCTTACCGGTGCTGTGCATCTCCATCTTGCCGGCTCGTGACCCTGAACCCATTCCAATATTTTTAACTGTTCCGCCAAAACCGCTCTGCTCATGTCCTTTGAAGTGTGTCATGGATATCAGTATATCTGCATCCATGACAGCCCTCCCTATCTTGGCCTCTTTTACATACTCCCCTCCAGGCACCGGCACCAAAGCTTCATCAGAGCCCTTGAGTCCATCTGCTATTATGACCTGACATCCTGTACAGAACGGATTGTAGCCATTTTCATACGCGGCATCAAGGTGTTCTATTGCATCCTTTCTCCTGCCTGCATAAAGAGTATTGCAATCTGTAATAAATGGCTTTCCTCCAAGTTCTTTAACAATGTCTGATATAACTTTGGAATAATTCGGTCTCAGATATGCAAGGTTTCCCGGTTCACCGAGATGAAGCTTAATTGCAGTATACTGTTTTTTAAAGTCGATATCTTCAATTCCGGCGTTTCGTACCAGCCTGTCAAGCTTTTGAAGGATATTCATCTCAGGCGTGGTTCTGAGGTTTGTAAAATAGACCCTTGATCTTTCCATTACGGTCAGTGTACCCTTCCTTTCTCTAATTCGTTCTTATAGTCTTCCTGCATTCTTTCTCGAAGCTTTTCATCAAGCAAGACATCCAAGGCTGCTCTTGCAATTATTTTTGCTCCTGTTTTCATAGCCTCATGCGCCTTGTCTGTTGTCGTTGCTTCCGCAAACTCTCTTGTGTGGGCTTCAATATTTGTCCCTGATATATCGAGCTCTGGCTGAACAGCAGGGCATCTATATGTTACATCTCCTACATCGGATGACCCCATAAAGCCTTCGACCCTGACGACAGGGAGCCCGAATTCAGAAAAAATATTTTCAATAAGGCTCTCTGCTGCCTCGTTCGGAAGCATATCTTTAAAGCTGGCTTCAAAGTTGTGCCATGTCACTTCTGTTCCGGTTGCAAGAGCAGCCCCTCTGGCACAGTCGTAAACCTTCAGCATTACCTCATCAAGATAGGCTCTTTTGGGCGCTCTGAAATAAAAACGCCCTTTAGCTCTTTCCGGGACTATATTAGGTGCAGTGCCGCCTTCATAGTAAATACCATGCATCCTGACTTCCTGTTTTACATGCTGACGAAGCATATCTATTGCATGGAAGAAAAGCTGAAGCCCGTTCAATGCGTTGACTCCCTCCCATGGAGCTGATGCGGCGTGTGATGTTTTGCCTTTAAACGTGAATTCTATCGCGTCCATTGCCAGAGAGCGGTATCTGACTATCGATTTACCACAGTGGGAGTGTATCATGATAGCGAAATCACATCCGTCAAAGATTCCTTTTTCAGCCATCTCCACCTTCGCGCCGTTTGTTTCCTCAGCGGGAGTACCTACGACAACCAATTCCCCTTCTATTTCCTTCATCAGAGGAAGAAGACCCAAGGCAGCAAGTACCGACATCGCGCCATGGAGATTATGTCCGCATGCATGGCCTATTTCAGGCAAAGCATCATATTCCACAAGAAGAGCAACTCTGCCTCCGTTTCCTGGCTTCCCCTTCTTGGCAAAAAAAGCTGTTGGGATTCCTATAAAGGGAAATTCAACATCAAAACCAGCTTTTTCTAAAACATCAACGATCTTTTTGCTTGTATTGAACTCTTCACCAGATATTTCTGGTTCAGCTGCAAATCTGTCGCTCATTTCGACTATCTCAGGCCAGTTTTTGTCAATTTCGGCGTAAAGAAGCTCAATGAATCTATCCTTATCCATGTTCCTTCCATCCTTTCACAAAAGCTGGTTTTTTGAAAATATGCCGGAGCATACCTCTCTTTGAGGATGTTTATTCTCTCGACGGCACTCTCTTCATAAGTTTTCCTTTAGGACTGCCAAGCACCTCGTTGTCTTTAACGGCTGCCTGTCCTCCGATTATAACGAATTTTATCCCTTCTGGCGGGAGCAGTTCTTCACTGAAGGTTGCCCTGTCACAAAGCTTTTCCCCGTCAAAAATCACAAGGTCGGCATCTGCTCCCTCTTTAATGACCCCTTTATCAAGCCAGTTCATTTCAGCGGGAAGCGATGTGCATTTACGTACAGCCTCAGGCCAGGAGCAGCCAGCTTTCCTCAGCATCCTGAGAGCCCTGGGAAAGGTTCCTGCAGCTCTTGGATGACCGCGTCCTCCTTTTAACAGACCGTCTGATGCTATCGCACATTCTGGATGTGAAAGGCAGAGTTCTACCTCATTCTGTTTTATGACATGCGCTATGACCAGACATTCAGGTTCTTCCTGTCTCAATCTTTCATAAAGATCTTCTTCGTCGAGCCATCTGCCTCTGTTCGGGCCGCTTGCAATCTCTAACGCTTCCTTTCCTTTTCCCCATCTTTTTTCAAAACCAGGGTCAAAGACAGCCGAACCAAGTTCCGTACAGAAAGCGTCATACGGATAACAGTCAAATGTTACATCCGCCCCTGAATCTCTCGCTTTATCAATAATCTCAAGGACTTCTTTGATTTGTCCAAAACCTGTCATGCTGCCCAAATGTGATATTTGGAACCGCAGGGGCCATTTAAGCGCAAGGTTAAGGATCTCCTGAGTAGCCCTTATAGAAGCAGGACCATCCTCTCTTATATGTACAGGTATCCAGATTTTTTTAAAATCAACCGCAACTTCAAAAAGAGCTTCCAATTCACTTATCGGGGTATTCGGCAGATACTCAAGGCCAATAGACAGCCCGAAAGAACCTTCCTGAAGCTCCTTCCTCAGAAGATCTTTCATTGTTTTTACCTGATCAGGTCCGGCAGGAGCATATCTGTCTATAACTCCAGATGCTTCGCGTAATTTTTTATGGCCGGTCAGATAACCCAGATTCAGCCAAGGATTTCTTCTGAAAGATAATATATCCGCACCCAATGGTCCGGATCCGCAGTTTCCAGCTATTGCTGTTGTAACACCCTGTCTAAGCAGTGCTTTTTCAATACTCTCCCCATCTTCTTTTTCCTCATCATGCATGTGAGAGTCGATAAATCCTGGGGAAATGTATAATCCGGAGGCATCAAGGCTATCTTTTGCCTGCATCTCTTCCGGAGAAAGACGTGCGATCCTGCCCTGAGAGATACCAATATTCAGTTTTTCTTCTTTATTGAGTTCGGGGAGGATAAGAGTTCCCCCCCGAACCGCAAGATCATATTCCGGCATATCTGCCCTATTTTAACTATAGTTCATCATAACGGCTGCAAAGATAAATAACATCTGGACCCCGAAGAGCATAAAGAAGAACGGGATAAAATACTTCCACCAGCGTTCTATCGGAACCTTTGCTATACCGCACATAACAGGCAGAAGAGTCGTCGGCCAGAGAATATTTGAAAATCCGTCTCCGAACTGATATGCGAGTACCGCTATCTGGCGCGGGATTCCTAGTATGTCAGAAAGCGGAGCCATTATCGGTATAGTCGTTGCAGCCTGTCCGGATCCTGATGGAATGAGGAAGTTGATCAGCGTCTGTACAAAAAGCATTCCTTCCGCTGCCACCCACTTAGGCATAGAAGAAAGCGGCTGGGCAAGTCCGTGAATTACAGAATCAATGATCTGACCCTGTCTCATTACGATCAGAACGCCGCGGGAAATACCAACCACACATGCCCCGAAAACGATGTCCTTCCATGCATCAATAAAAATCACAGCGATCCTGCTGGGGCCGTAGCCATTTACTACTCCGGCCGCAATTCCTGTTATCAACAGGATGCCGCAAAGCTCATCAAAATACCATCCCTTTTCCAGAACTCCCCAGATAAGGATGCTCATGCCTATAAGCAGAACAAGAAGGACTGCTCTGTTGCGGCCTGTAAATTTTGTATTCACAAGTTCATCATGGTTAAGTGCCATTGCACCCATATCTATCCCAACCATAAGACTCTTGCTCGGGTCCTTTCTGATCTTTGCCGCATAGCGCATCATCCACATTACACCCATAGTAACAAATACGAACCACGCTACAATACGGAATCCAAGACCGGAAAAGAGCGGCAGTTCAGAAAGTTTCTGAGCCAGCCCTACAGTAAATGGATTCATGAAGGCAGCAGCAAAGCCAAGGCCGCATCCTAAAGCCACCACCGACATTCCAACAATTGCGTCATAGCCCATTGCTATGGCCAGACCGACAAAAATCGGTATAAAACCAAAAGCCTCCTCATACATCCCGAAGAATGTCGAGGCTGTAGCAAAAAGATAGGTGAAGAGAGGAAGAACGAAAATATCTTTACCTTTTGTATTTCTCAGCAGAGAGCCAATAGCTGCATGCAGCGCCCCGCTTTCAAGGATAAGGTAGAAAGTGCCATATGAGATCATTATAAAGAAGATGATGTCTCCCGCATCTATCAGTCCCTTGTAAAGGTTAATAAACATCTGGAAAAATCCAACTGGTGTGGCCTCAACAAGATGATATGAGAGAGGATCAACTACCGAACGGTTCGTTACAGGATCTGTTACGCGGTCATAGACACCAGCCGGTATAATGTACGTTCCGATAGTGGCTATTACGATAAGAAAAAATAGAATGACAAAGGTGTGGGGGACTTTAAACGTCTTCTTTTCTGTTTGTTCTGCCATTTGCATCGACCTCCATTTTTAATTTTAATTTCCTTAAGATGATAAAAAATAAAATGATCTTTTCATATTTCCGTTTACACACCTCCTTTAAAGATAATAATTCAGCATCCCTTTAGCATGTTACATAAATTAGTAATGTTATAATCCCTTTTTTTCAAAAATGCAATCAATTAAGAGCAACAGAGATGATCAGCCAAGTCTCAGTGGAAATCATAATATAATAGTCAGGTTTGGTCTATAAATACTTACACATTTTTTAGTCAAAAACATATACATCTGCAGTTAATAATCAGATCAAAAACTTACTTGTCAGATATTTTATAAATAGATCAGGTTTTAACATATTAACCGGCATGAAGATGATATAAAATTAGTTTCAGATAAATAGATAAAGAAGGAGGCAGAGGTCAATGGCGTTAAAAAACTCTTCCGTTGCTGTAAGAAGAGAGAAATTAGGCGGAGGCGGCATTGGTGCAGCAAATACCTTTCCTGTGACGATACCGGATCAGGAGGGGGCTTTCATTATGGCAACAAGGATTGAACTTGATCCAGGAGCGTCGGTTGGCTACCACAAGCACAAGGGTACAGAAGAAGTCTATTTCATTTTATCAGGCAAGGGACTTTATACTGAAGAGGGAAAGGAATGCCATGCATTGCCTGGAGACGTCTTTCTTTGCAGGGAAGGCCTGTCACATGGAATCCTTAATACAGGAGAAGAAAAACTCGTTCTTTGTGCGGCTATAGCAAAAAAAATATAAAAAGGCAGCGGGGCTTTTTGAGACAGCATAATGGACGCTGAAAGCCCCTGCTCTTTATTTAGTTTTATAGCCTATCAGCTGCCAGCACTTCAGAAGGGATGAATCCAATCTTACAAGAGAGGGCAGCATAAGATCTGACTCATTGATCTCCCACACTCTTCCGTTTTTTACTGCAGGTGTGTTTTTGAACATCGGATCTTTAATTATAGATTCTCTTAATGCAGGCGAAACGCCCCTCTGGATATTTTTTAGTGTAATTATTACATCAATATTATTTACTTTATCCGCTAATTTATCCGGGCCGTAAAAAATATATTCCGGAAAACTCTGGATCCTTGTCCCGCCGTTTACATCTGTAATTATTTTTGCTCCTGTTGCACCAATAAGTCTCGCTCCCCATGAGTCCGAGGCACACGTTGAAAAATCTGAGCCGGCTAATACAAATACCCGTACTTTTTCCATCTTCGCAGATCTGATCTCACTCTTTGACAGTGACTTTTCTGAAAGAAACAATGTCTGAACGGCCTCTTTTGACCTGCCCGACAGGGTTCCAAGTTTTTCAAGATATTGTGCAAGCACTGCCCATCTGGGTCTGTTCAGTGCGGCATATTTGATTTTAGCTTTATCTAGTTCTTTAAGAAGCTCTTTGTTCTTTTTAGCCCAATCCGTATCCATTATCACTATATCGGGTTTCAACCCTGTTATCTGCTCTGCTGAGGGATGTCTGGAGAGCCTTGGTATGTTTTTCAGAACCCATTTGGCATCAGCGGAAAAAGTAACCCCTACAAGCTGCCTCACCGCTCTTATAGCCACAAGATTTTCAGTGTGCGAGTCACTAAGTGACACTATTCTGACTGCTGGACGCTGCAGCTCTACATTCCTCTGCAGATCATCTACTATGGCAAGAGGCTTTGATGCCAGAGCCGTTCCATGGGCAAGCAGCATAAAGATAAGGGTAAAGAAAAATAAAATTATGACGGTTTTACTCTTGGTAGCCATAAAAAAATTATCTTGAGCCATATTTCCACCTCTTTATTTACAACGTTATCCACTTTTTGTGGATATTTTTGTGACCAACTCTGTTTATTTAGCCTAATATATCCTTATTTTGTCCAGCGATTTACAGAAAGCCGTGGATAAGTCTAATTATATTATTAACATTTATTTCAAATATTTACAATATGTTAATATTAAATTATTAGGCGACTCCATCTTTGAGTATTTTATTCTAAATACATAAAAATGGGGAAGGATTATCCCATCCCCATTTGATATAATCGCTTAATTTATCGTAAGATCTGGAAAGACTACTGAACCTCTATCTCCTCGGAAGATTCCCAAAGACCGTGGATGTTGCAGTAACTCTGAACAATAAGGGTGCCAGACTTTGCAAGTTTCACAAGAACGGTGCTTGCCGGTTCTGTCATCGCAGGACCGGGGACGGCAGGATCCATTGATGCCGCATGTGCTGTATAATCAAATTTTGCCAATTCGATGGCAAACTTCCCGCCGGCTGGCTTATAGAGAAGCTGTATCCAGCAAATGTGGTGTTCGGGCTTATTCGGATGGGGAATCTCTTTACCAACAGAAACATTGACCATAAACGCTTCCCCTGCTTTTACCGTAGATGGCGCCTCTATCACCGGTACGTGCTTCTCGCCTTTAAAATCTCCGCTCTGTATCAACTCTCCAAGCTTCATAAATAACGCCTCCATTTCATGTTTTTACTCGCTTTTGTTGCATTCTTATATTTTTATCTTAGTTCATAAGCAGCTACAATCCGCATTTCTACTGCATTACATGAAAGTATTTAAATTAATATCATACTAAACAAAATTGCTTTATTTTTTTCTTAGATTTCTTCTTTCAATGACCGTTTTTAATTTTGCAAGCTCTTCTGCAAGTTCTTCATCACTTACGTTACGGCTTATATCTTTTATATTTTTTTGCAGACTGCTTTCTGAAATTAGAACCGGTGGACGCCTGAGATATTCAGGAAGCGGTTCCTTGGCAGAAGATTGTTTCCTAACCATCCCGACTTTTATATCCAGTTTTACGACCCTTACCCCCAAATATCTGCTTACTGATCTTAAAATGATCGGTTTTCTTGATTGCAGTGCGGGAAGTACACCTGGCGAATCTACATGAATTAATATAATCAGCCCTTCTTCCGAAAACTCACATGAAACAGGAGAACTTCTTTCAGCAGCAGCCTTGCCCACTACCTCCTGCCAGTGATTTTCCAGTTCCGCAAGCTTGAAGCATATTTTCAAACTGCTGGGAACGCGCCCATTCAGTGCTTCACCAGAATTTTTTATATCAGCCATCTGAAGCTGAATCCTTTGACCGCCTCTTATTTTCAATAGCAACCCATAAGAGCTGTATGTCAGTCGGCGGAACTCCTGAGATCCTTGCAGCCTGTCCAAGGGTAAGGGGCATAACTCTTGAAAGTTTCTGTTTTCCTTCTGCAGAAAGCCCGCTTACCTCTGAAAAATTAAATTTATCAGGAAATTTAAGTATCTCCATCCTTCGAAATTTGTCTACCTGCTGCATCTGCCTGCCAATATACCCCTCATACTTTACAGAAACAGAAATCCTATCGCCAAGCTCCTTTTCTATTGTGCTTGAGCTGATTTCAGAAAATACCTGCCAGTCTATTTCCGGTCTTTTAAGAAGGGAGACAGCCGGGATACTTTCAGAAAGTGGGGAAGAACCAGCTCCCCGCAGTATTTGATTTATCTTTTCAGTCGGAGGGATTTTTATATTCTGTATCTTTTCCCTCTCTTTTTCCATCTTTCTCCATCTCTTCTGAAGGACCTCCCAGCTCTCTTCCTTCAAAAGACCAATCTCCTTGCCTGTCTGTGAAAGTCTTGTATCGGCATTGTCATGCCGCAGAAGGAGCCGGTATTCGCACCTGCTTGTAAGCATCCTGTATGGCTCGCTTGTTCCCTTCGTTACAAGATCATCGATAAGTACTCCAAGATATGCCTGATCACGCCTCAGAACCAGAGGTTCAGTATTTTTGACTCTCTGTGCAGCGTTTATTCCTGCTATCAGTCCCTGAGCTCCGGCTTCTTCGTATCCGGAAGTTCCGTTTATCTGACCTGCAAGGAAGAGATTTGCGATCATTTTGGTCTCAAGCCAAGGATAAAGCTGGGTAGGATCAACAAAATCATACTCTATAGCATATCCGGGTCTCAATATATGCGCAGATTCACATCCTCTGAGTGTCCTCACAGATTCAAACTGTGCTTCTATACACATAGAAGTTGAAAAATTCTGTAAGTAGACCTCCCGCCCCTCAGGATTGATAGGTTCAAGAAAAATGGGATGAGTATCCTTTTCAGGAAACTTAATTATCTTATCGTCTATTGAGGGGCAATATCTGGGGCCTTCTGAATCAAGAGTACCTTTTATGAGCGGTGAGCGATCGAAATATTTCTTTATGACTTCATGTGTCTCTTTATTGGTCCTTGTAAGACCGCAGATAATTCCTTCGTGAATTTTCTTTTCTCCAAAATATGAAAAAGACTCAGGCTCTTTTATGCTCTCCTGACGATCCAGTATTTCCCAGTTAATCGAATCTGCAAGCACTCTTGGAGTCGTGTCCGTTCTGAGTCTTCCTACAGCCAGGCCTGTTTTTCTTATACTCCTTGAGAGTGCGGAGGCAGAGACCATACCGAGAGGTCCTGATTTATGCGATGTGAGTCCTATATGGATTTTTGCAGCAAGGTAAGTTCCAGTTGCAATAACAACTGTCTTTGAAAGAAATGTCTGGCCTGTGCTTATCTTTACTCCGACAGCTCTGCCTTTGTCAACTAAAAGATCTGTTACCATCGCCTGATGGATTTTAAGATTAGGGCAGGTAAGCAGTGACTTCCTGTAGTGATTGCCATATTTTACCGGGTCACACTGGGCTCTCAGTGTCCTGACTGCCGGACCTTTAGATGTATTGAGCCACCGGAGATGATGTGTGGCGCTGTCTGCTGCTTTTGCCATTTCCCCTCCAAGTGCATCTATTTCTCTGACCAGGTGTCCTTTTGCCGTCCCTCCGATATTGGGGTTGCATGGCATCATGGCTATTGAGT
>JAQVPO010000017.1 GCA_028702015.1 Synergistaceae bacterium
CTCTACTTTACGAGATACAGCAGCAATAAATCCATAGGATCTGGCAGCTAATTACCATTAAAACGATTTCGCAAAATTTCACTTTAATCTGATTGATTCACAATAGTATGAGCAAAACATATTGATTTATCACGATTCCTGATCTAGAATCTTAAAGTTTACTATTTCCGTTTAAATCAAAAATACACCAAGAATCTATATTTACAAACAATCTTGTATAAGGAGACTAAAAACTTCTTGAAAAAATTGCTGAAAGGAAAAGCATATACCTTTATTGCAGTGTTTTTGTTAACAGGCATTATTCTTTCTGTTCCGGCATACCTTTTTTATGCAAGGATAGAGAAGATGACGATCGCACAGACAAACAAACAGGCAGGATCCCTTGCTGTTGCTTTATCAAATTTCATTCAGAACAACTCAGATAAATATGAAAATTTTTGCTCTGTTTCGGATTACTCTGACGGGACTTTCGACAGAGATTATTACGATACTATGACTGCTCTGCTTCAAGATATCAAAAATGGTACCGGAGCAAAATTTATCTATACTGAAAAGTTTGTACCAGGAACAGGCATAGTCCATGTTCTTGGTTCAGAAGATCCCTCCAGCAGCAATTATTCTCCCCCTGGCTCGATAGATGAAATCTCTCCTATGAAAAAGAGTGCTTTTAAAAAGGATAGCGGAGCAGTCTCAGGGCTGTCAGAGCATAAGAAGCGGGGAAAGCTGATATCTGCTTTCGCACCGATCAAAAAGAAAGACACAGACCAAATAATGGGGATCGTGGGTGTTGAATTTTCGCAGGACTATGTAAATAATATAATTGCGGAGATAAGAACTATCATTTTAACAACCCTTCTAATCTCTATCATCATTGCAGGCACAGCAATCAATCTGCTGTTGGCGATAAGGTATAAAAGCATCAACACCGATTATATGACGAACCTTTATAACAAATGCTATTTTGAAAGATGTATAAAATGCTCTGTACGCGACACATTGAAGAGCGGAAGGCCATTTTCACTGATGATTATAGACATAGATAACTTTAAAACTATCAATGACCGTTCCGGTCATCTGGTAGGAGATGAGGTACTTAAGAAAATTGCCCGTTCAATAAAGGAAAATACCAGAGATGAAGATCTGTGCTTTCGCTATGGAGGAGATGAGTTTGTCGTAATACTTCCTGAAACAACGAAAGAACAGGCCGCAGCAGTAGGGGAAAGGATGCAGTCAAAAATTTTATCAAATAATCTTTCGGGAGAAGATACTACGTACATTAATATCTCCATGAGCATAGGCATCGCTCAGTGGGAGCCCAATATGAGCACAGATGACATCACTGCAAGGGCAGACAAGGCTATGTATGCTTCAAAAAGCAAGGGAAAGAACAGGATTACACTGTCAGACAATCTCCTCTGAGGCTGCTCCCTTACCATCTGCAAAAGCAGCTATTTCTTCTCCGGTATTATCTCCGCCCAGTAGCCGTCAGGATCTTCTATAAAGTAGATACCCATCTCATTGTTTTCGTAACATATGCATCCCATTTCCTTATGGATCGAATAAGCGGCATCAAAATCCCTGACTGTGAAGGCAATGTGAAATTCACCCTCGCCGAGATCATATTTTTGTGTTCTGCCGTGGAGACATGTCAACTCAAGCTGGAAATCTGTCTCTCCGTCTCCAAGATAGACCAGAGTAAAATCAGGCGTTTCTACCCTTCTTACTTCACTGAGTCCCAAAGCTTCTTCGTAGAACTTCATGCTCTTTTCCAGATCAATTACATTAAAATTTAAATGTGCAAATTTTGCTTTCATATGAATCCCCCTTCCAATGTCTTAATGTCGGAACTGTCCCGCACATTCAATAACAGTCACTCTTTCAGGCCTTTTTCAAGCTCTGCACATAAAAGTTTTACCGTCTTGTAAGCCCTGACAAGCTCTGTTTTACTCAGAGATGAAAGTGCCTTGCTCTCCCATTCGTGAAGATCCTTTACAAGGCTCTCTGCCGATACCATGCCCTCCGGAGTAAACCTTATGATTTTGCGCCGCCGGTCTTTTTCATGCGGAAATCGTCCGATCAGAGATTTTTTTTCCAGCGCATCGAGCGTCGCCGTCATAGTCTGCCTGGGAATACCAAGATGATCAGCAGCTTCGGCAGGTTCGACCCCTTCTGGTCTCATGCAGAGCTCTTCGATAAGTGTCATGGCACTGTTAGAAATGCCGTGCTTCTGCGCCCAGCAGGTATATACTCTGTCATAGCGGCGCCAGAGATCCGATAGTTCAAGCAACGTATTTATTTCTTTATTTCCAGCTTTTACCATTATACCTATATCGCCTCCTAAATCTTTTTATCAGCAACGCGGGCAAAAAATACTCCCCTTGACTCAGCTATCCAGATAACAATTAAGATAACAGAGAGAGCAATATTTGCAAAGGTCATAGAGAGCCAGACCCCGTCAAGTTTCCATAACAGGGGAAGGCACCAGAGAAACATGGGCAATACGAGCAATGGATCCACGTATGTAAGAAATGAAGAATGTCCTGAGCGCCCTATCGACTGATAATATGAGGCTCCAACCTTGTTAATGCCCACAAACGGGAACATCGGCGAGGCAAGTATAAGCCCTCTGGCTGTTATGGCTGAGGCAGTTCCGCTCATTGAGAAAAAGCCAGGTATAAATCTGGCAGATACCAGAAGAAGCAGAGAACAAGCTATTCCTACCCCAAACGCTGACGAAAATCCCATCTTTGCGGTGAACTTCCTCCGCGCAGGCAGTGATGCGCCATAATAATAACTGACCAGAGGCTGTATGCCTTCCGCTATACCTTCCTGCAGCATTACCCCGACAGGTATCACATAGCTTATCACGGAGTATGCAGCTATTCCTGCTTCTCCTCCGTAGACCAGAGACTGCCAGTTATGCATTATCATCGTCAGCGCCGCCGCCATTTGAACACCAAAGGGAGATATCCCCATCGTCATGATGCGCCTGGAAAACAGCAGACACTTCGGCGTTTTTTTAAATCTCAGTCTGACATTGGAATGTCCCCTCAGAAAATGGCAAAAGAGCAGGGATGCGGTCAGCATCTGTGAAACAACTGTTGCCCATGCAGCCCCTGCTACCCCAAAGGGATATACAAGCACCCACAGCCAGTCAAGGATAATATTCAGCACAAAGCCCGAAACCATAATGTACATCGCTTTTCTAGGATAGCCATCATTTCTTACTGCGCCGAGCAGTCCCATAGTAAAGATCTGAGTGAAGGAAAATATCAGCAGTATCAGGCCATAAACTGAAGAAAGGCGCGAAAGCTCTTCCGAAATTTTAAAGAGACCGATAAGTTTTGGGAGCGCTGCGCTGAACGATATGGAAATCAAAAGGGAAGCCAGAACCATAAGCATGACCATGGAAGTGAGAATATCTTCCGCCTGCTTGCCGCGTCCTCTTCCCCTGCTCATAGAAATCAAGGCTCCGCCGCCTATTCCGATCCCTGCGCCGGCAGCTGTTGCAAAGACAGTAAATGGATAAGCTATACCGACAGCAGCCAGGCCCGCATCACCTGCGCCCATGCCCACAAAAAAACCGTCAACTATAGTGTATACACCGCTTAAAAGCTGAGAAGTCAGTGCAGGGATAACAAATCCACAGAAAAGAAGTGACATCTCCTTATAATTTTTAGCCTTGAGCGCTCCCATGATAACAACTCCACATAATCCGATTACGTATTATCCATACATAGATTTTACAATATTTTATTATTTTGTCAACACTGATAAATAGTCAATATCCGCAATTGTGACAATACCGATATAGTGATAATCTCTTTACCATATCTGTCCTTAAACTTGAAACGGAGCAGCTGATGAGAGAAAACGTTCAGGACACAAGCGAGATACAGCTTTTCAAAATGACGGCCCTGCCGGTACCCCGGCTGGTAATAAGCCTTGCCGTGCCAACTGTAATAAGCATGCTCGTAACAGCAATATACAACACCGCGGATACTTTTTTTGTCTCAAGGCTTGGCACAAGCGCTACAGGAGCAGTCGGGATCGTATTTTCAATAATGGCAATATTTCAGGCCATTGGGTTCACCTTTGGCACCGGCGCTGCGAGTATGATATCCAGAAAACTTGGCGCACACGACCTGGACACTGCCAACAGGTTCGCTTCAACCTCCTTTTTTCTTGCTTTCGGGACAGGCCTGTCTTTTACCCTGTACGGGCTATTTTCACTTGATGATTTTATGCTGAGCCTGGGTTCAACAGAAACCATACTTCCTTATGCAAAAAGCTATGCTATGTATATCCTGCTAGGAGCACCTGTAATGTGCACCTCTTTTGTCATGAACAACATACTGAGGGCAGAGGGGCATGCTGCATTCGCTATGGTAGGTCTTGTAACGGGAGGAATTCTCAACATCTTCATGGATCCGATTTTTATTTTTAAATTCGGTCTTGGAATATCAGGAGCAGCTATTGCAACACTGATATCGCAGTGCATAAGTTTTTCAATACTTCTTTCAGTTTTTATACTGCGCAGGAGCAGCATAAGGATCAGCATAAAAAATATCTCCAGAAGGCCCAGGGAATATGCCAACATACTTTTCCTTGGATGTCCGTCTCTATGCAGGCAGGGACTTGCAAGTATGGCTGCAGTAGCGTTGAACGTTGCTGCATCTGCCTACGGGGATGCAGCAATCGCGGCAATGTCCATCGTAGCACGCACATTTATGCTGGTCCTGTCAATGATGATAGGACTTGGTCAGGGATTCATGCCGGTTGCCGGATACAACTACGGAGCCAGAAATTATCCGCGCGTGAAAGAAGCCTTCTGGTTCACTGTAAAAACTGGAACATTGATCATGGCGGCAATGGCCGTAATAGGATCAATAGCAGCCCCTGATATAGTTGCTGTTTTCCGCAGAGAAGATGCAGAAGTAATTGCTATAGGTACTGTAGCAATGCGCCTGCAGTTTGCGGCACTGATCCTGCAGCCTCTTTTTGTTTCAACGAACATGCTTTTCCAGAGCACTGGACATGCAGCAAGAGCGACCTTCCTTGCGTCAAACAGGCAGGGCTTGTACTTTCTGCCTCTGATTTTTATTCTTCCGAGGATGTTCGGACTGGCGGGCGTCCAGATAACTCAGCCCCTTGCGGATCTCTTCAGTTTCCTTTCATGCATTCCTTTTCTTTACTTTTTCCTGAAAAAACTGACCGTGCTCGAAAGGGAAAACCTATAATGACTGCCAGCGCTCTGCCATTTAAAGAACATTCCCTTACAGAGGGCAATATTACTTATCAGCTCATAACATTTGCTCTGCCCTACATGTCAGCCAATCTTCTGCAGGCCCTTTACGGTGCTGCCGACACCGTTATCGTAGGTCACTTCACCGATGCGGCAGGGCTTTCTGCAGCTGCCATAGGAAGCCAGTTCATGTTCCTTATCAATGGGATAATAATAGGCCTCTCAATGGGAGGCACCATCCTCATAGCAAGATATTTCGGCGCAAAGGCGAATGCCGATATCAAAGAGACGATAGGCACTATGTTTTCCCTCTTCGCCATTGTAAGTCTTTTTCTGACCCTGATAATGTTTGCATCCGTCCGTCCCCTTGTAAACCTTCTGCAGACACCGCAGGAGGCAGTCTCTCAGACAGAGGGGTACATCTTTATCAGCTCTGCGGGCATATCCTTTATGTTCGCGTATAACGCTCTCAGTGCGATGCTCAGGGGGTTCGGCGATTCAAAAAGCCCTCTCGTTTTTGTTGCCATCGCATCAGTATGCAATGTCATAGGAGATCTCATATTTGTGGCAGTATTCAAAATGGGAGCTCCAGGAGCGGCCCTTGCAACAATACTTTCACAGGGACTTAGCGCCGCTCTGGCTGTTTTGCTCCTGAAAAAACAAAACTATCACTTTGACTTCAAATTAAAAAGTTTCCAGATCAGCAAGGAAAAGCTCAAAAACCTCCTTTTCCTTGGCCTCCCGATGTCCGTTCAGATGTCTATGACAACAGTTTC
The DNA here is from genome assembly GCA_028702015.1 of Synergistaceae bacterium. GTDB lineage: Bacteria > Synergistota > Synergistia > Synergistales > Synergistaceae > Caenicola. The sequence continues at coordinate 6,022 of JAQVPO010000017.1, forward strand.
ATTCATGTTCATCATGGCAACTGTAAGCGTGATGGGAGGCGTTGTTGCATCAGCCGCAATAGGCATCACGTCAAAGATAAATGGATTCACCATGCTGCCTCCAATAGCTTTTTCCGCGGCAATCTCTGCAATGGTATCCCAGAACATGGGAGCGGCCCAGCCCCAAAGGGCTGTAAAATGCCTTTATGTCGGAATCTCAGTGACTTTGATATTCGGGGTGATATCATTTGCCCTGCTGCAGTTCTTCCCCGAAGCTGCGATAAAAATATTCACACCGGATGCTGAACTGATAACAGCAACCTCTCTTTACCTAAAGTCATTCAGCATAGACTGCATCCTTGTCTGTTTCGTTTTCTGCCTGAACGGGTTTTTTAACGGATGCGGACACACGAGATTCAGCATGATCAATAACCTTATGGCTGCATTTTTAGTAAGGGTCCCGGCAACATGGCTTTTAAGCAACATTCCGGGCGCCGACCTCTTCAGCGTAGGTTTTGCAACGCCATTGTCTTCACTTCTGTCTATAACAATAGGTATAATGTATCTGAGAAGCCAAAAATGGAGAACTCTCAGACTTTCTTAAGGAGATGATTTAATGCAGCTGGATGAAATTATCCTGAAAAGACAAAGCTGCCGGGGATACGCAGCATCACCGGTCGCCGCGGAAGACATAATCAAGTGCCTTGATGCTGCAAGGCTGGCACCATCGGCCTGCAACAGCCAGCCCTGGAGATTTACGGTAGTCACTGAACCCCAGACAAAAGAAAAACTTGCAGATCTTCTGAAAATAGTCGGCGGCAACAAATTTGCAGGACAGGCGCCAGTGCTTGTGGCAGTAAGCGAGGAAGCCTGCCCCAGACTCATGCCGACAGTTTTGGAAAAATGGGACTGCAAACATTTTGCTCACGGGGACATAGGAATAGCCGCAGCATACTTTACACTCAAGGCAGCAGAGATCGGTCTTGCAACATGTATTATGGGAACTTTTGAAGACAGCGATGTAAAAGAACTGCTCAGCATACCTGAAGAGGAGACAGTCCGTGCTGTAATAGCACTGGGATATCCATCAGACGGACAGATAAGGGTAAAAACACGAAAGAACCTTGATGATATCGCACGTTTTATAAGATAAAGGACAGGATGGGCTCTACCTCCACAGAGAGCTCATCCTGGCATATTCCGTATCATCCTCTACGTGACGCAGCGAGTGCAGAAAATATCTGCCTTCACTGCTGGGTACTTCCTGACTTAGCACACGGACCTTCGTCCTTGGGATCGAACGCATGAATTCGGATTCCACTGCCATAGGAGACAGGTTTTCATTTAATTCTTGCGGCACTGTATCAAGGGCCCAGCTGAAAAAGACAGCATGGTTGGTATGGTTGTTGACATCAAGATCCTGCCAGCGGACCTTCCATATCTCCTCGATTTCAGGAAGAGTAAGCTCAGGCACGAGCACATCCTTCGGAAGCTCTTCCGTCAGCCTCTCCATGAAGCCTGTCATAAGCTCGCTTTTGTCCAGGCGTACCGGCCTGTGCCTGTTGATATCGACCAGCACCCACCATGTATAAGCCGACCCCAGAAAATCCCCATGTCCGTTCCATAGCTTGAATGAACGCAGGGAATAGAGGTTGCGGTATGGTTCAGCATACGTCTTTATCCTTATAGTCCCATCCTCTTTGACAGGATACCTCACGAGCTCTATTCGATATTTCCTAAGTACCCATGTCACATTATGCTCAAGTGTCTGCCTGACTGAAAGGTTATATTTTGAGGCATCGATGTCCGCCATCTCCTGAAACATTTCCAGCAGAACTCCGAATTTCAGCCTTCCCTTGGGGTCGATCCCGCTGAACGGGATCTGGTTTTCCAGCTCAGTCATCGAGATAGCAGTCGAAATATCCCTGTATATATACAACAGGGGTACCTTTGTCTCCCGAGCCGGAAGTAAGATCACAGAGAGATCCTATAAGATCCGTTATCCTTCTCGGAGTAGTTCCAAGCGTACAGTGCCCGAACCTGTCCATTTCGTTTTTTGACTCGATCGCCTCACGGACCGCTTCGGACGGATCCCTGCCGCACGCATTGTCGGCAACATACTTGAACTTGATCTCCTTGGGCATGCCCTTCAAGCCATCTGTGTAACCCGGCGACACAACAGGATCAGCCAGTTCCCATATGCCACATACAGGATCTTTGAATGCTCCGTCCCCGTAAACCAGTACTTCGATATTTTTGCCTGTACGTGCATAAAGCTTCTTCTGGAGCTCTCTCACAAATTTATCAGAATCACGGGGAAAAAGTTTCACAGAATCGTCATTTGTGTAGTTGGATCCGAGGAGACCATAAAGTTCATTATAGCCCGCGCCCTCCCTTACAGGAGAACTGCATATTTCGTCAAGCGTAAAGACCCTGGCTCCCGCTTTTTAGAGTATATCCCTGTGAAGCTTTCTGGCATGTATGCTTGCCACTATCACTGTATTTGAAAAGCTGAGCGCGGCAAGCGGATTGTTTGCGAAATATACAGAAACTTTTTCGGGGTCTATGGATCTATACAAACGGACATAATCAACGCCTGTAAAGGGATGCCTGTATTCTCCGAAGACTTTATAATATTCTTTTTCATCAAAGCTTTCATCGGCAAGCTGATCGCTCTTCATGTAGAAATCCATAGGGTCGATGACCTGGTTGCCCACTTCATCAGAGGGGTATGAGAGATACACTCTTACCTTGCCTCTGACTCCGTTCACTATCCCTCTGAGCAGCTGGTGGAATCTGTTCCTGCTCAGGATAGGAAAAACTATGGAGACATCTCCTTCAGGGATCTTTCTTTTTACATCCTCAGATATATCGGAAAGCGTCACATAATTACCCTGTGACCGTGCAAGAAGAGATTCTGTAATACCTACTATATCCCTGTCCTTTATCACAAACTGATCGGTCTTGTTTTCTGAAGCTGCAATGATCGTATCGGAAATTATATTTATCAGATCCGCACCTTTAGTGATCACGGGCAGGCGAATACCTCTGGAAGCTGCTCCGACATAACGCATTATATCTTTCCTCCCCAAATGGGTATTGTTTTAACCAACTATGTATTTTACCACTGAATAGATAACATTTTTATTATGGATCAGCTGGTTTATCAAGACAGAAAGAGAGGCATGTTATTGAGCTTTGCTGCGGCACCGGAAAAATTTACAGAAAATCTTCGTTATAACTCTCTTGCGTGGTACTGCAATATTTTTGGTTCCATTCCTCCGGCACAAGCTTTATCTTTATCAGACAAGAACAAATGACGCCGGATATTCTATCCGGCGTCAGTCGACTGAGAAAAGGATCTCTTCCATCCTGCTGATGATATGCTTAGCTGCTACAGTAGGCGTCATTTCAGCCTCGGCTACTTTTCTTTCAATTGTCCGTCTGAATTCGGCAAGGGCGTTATTTCTTGCGACTTTGTTATGGACATACTCTTCTACCATGCAGCGGACCCACTCCATAGTTTGCTCCTGTCTTCTTTTTTTATGAACACCGGATTTTTCCGTTTTAGTTTTAAATTCAAGGATATTATTCCATATGCCTTCTATCCCCTCGCCGGTAAGCGAGGAACAGGTAAGCGCTTTTGAGTTCCATCCCTCCGTAGGCGGTCGCAGGTAATGGAGTATCTGGTTGTAATCAGCCATCGCCGCCATTGCCTTAAGCTTGTTGTCTCCGTCGGCCTTATTGACTGCAATGGTGTCAGCAAGCTCTATTACGCCCTTTTTTATGCCCTGAAGATCATCCCCTGCTCCGGTTATTACGATCACCAGGAAAAAATCAACCATGGAACGTACCGCCGTTTCATTCTGACCGACACCTACGGTCTCCACCAATATCACATCATAACCCGCAGCTTCGCAAAGCATCATTGTTTCCCTGCTTTTGCGGGTCACACCGCCAAGTGATCCTCCTGAGGGAGAGGAACGGATAAATGCGTTCTTCTCTCTGGAAAGATTTTCCATCCTTGTTTTGTCGCCGAGTATGCTTCCTTTTGAAATAGTGCTGCTGGGGTCGATAGCCAGTACAGCAACTTTCGACCCCTTTTTGCACAGATATGTCCCCAGAGACTCAATGAAGGTGCTTTTGCCTGCCCCCGGAAATCCAGTTATGCCTACCCTCATGGCTTTTCCTGAATATGGCAGCACGCTCTGTATGATTTCCTGACCCAGATCAAAGTGCTTAGGGGAGTTGCTTTCAATGATCGTGATCGCCTTTGAAAGCTTCACTCTGTCTCCGTTCAATATCCCGTCTGTATAATCTTTTGCTGTAAGTCTGGGCTTATGTGTTGCGCTGCCCGATTTTGCAACGGTACCATCAGTACTGCTGCTCTCAGTCATTATTCCAGGCATTACAGAACAGGCAAACTCATCCCCAGCGTTCTCAGGCTGCCATTCAGGCCTGATCCTGGGATGATTTTCTGCCATATCACTACCCTTCCGCTTCTGCAAGATGCTTATTCAGCAGTATAAGCATTTCTTTTGCAGCTACCGGGATGATCGTTCCAGGTCCGAAAATAGCCGCTGCGCCGTTATTGCGAAGGAATTCGTAGTCCTG
>JAQVPO010000018.1 GCA_028702015.1 Synergistaceae bacterium
CTTCGGCAAAAAACCATAAAAAAAGACGGACCGAAGTCCGTCAGTGGTTTACGACTATGGTGGGCGATAGAAGAATTGAACTTCTGACCTCTTCCGTGTCAAGGAAGCGTTCTACCTCTGAACTAACCGCCCAACGAGATGAGATTTTACTAGGTAATACATGCTCTGTCAATAGTCAGTGATCGAAAAGATATTTTCTTTCACTATTTTGATCATATTTATATGATCAAAATAAGGGGAAAGAAGGGCAGGCAGATTTTTACGTTCCCTGCCCATTGATCGTCACTGTTCATGTATGGTTTTATTCCATATATGCTATTTTTCCAGGATAACCTTAAAGAAGCCGTCTGATTCTTCAAAAGATCCCTGCCAGCCCGCATTTCTTCCGAACCTGAGCACATTTTCTCTTGAGGTTACTGTGTCAACCAGAACTTCTACTTTCCCAGCATTAAGCTTATCAAGTACTTTTTTTGTTTCTACTATCGGCTGTGGGCATGAAAGTCCGCGTGCATCAACTGTTTTTATTTCCATCTTTTCAGGCCTCCTAATCTACCCTGTTCATGAATAATGTACCTACAGCAAGACAGAAAATCAGTCCGGCTATGGTTGCGGGGATACCAAATGCGCCGACTCCGGCACCAGAACTTGCAAGTCTGAAATTATGGGCAAAAGCAGCGCCTACGAGCATTCCCATAATAAACACGCCGGCGTCAGAGTCGCCTTCACCAGACATTATGAACATACGTCCGGGACATCCGCCGGCTAGTGTGAAGGCAAGTCCTGACAGTGCCATGCCAAGGAAGTTCCACAGGTGCATGGTATGAGCAACAGGCTGTCCTTCAAATCCGGGCTTGAAAAGTCCGAGGGTGATGTTTGTAAGAAATGCCGCAACGATAAAACAGAATATTCCCTTGAAAAGGTAGGTGTCCTTAAGCATGATGAGATCTCTGATGGCACCGACAGTGCAGAAGCGGCTTCTTTGGGCAAGCCATCCTACAAGCAGTCCGGCTGCAAGGGATATCATCAAAGGTGCGTGCATTGCACCCGGCCCTTTTTGTGAGAAGAAGACAGGTCCGGCTCCCTCTGCTCCGAAAATCGGTTTTATAACAAGCAGTGCAAGAAGAGATACTGCCAGCAGCGGCATGAACAATCCAGCCGCTTTAGGATTCTGACGCGCTGCCCCAAGACTGAATCCTTTGTAAAGAAAGACTATTCCTATAGCTATTCCTGCAACAAGCCCTGCTATTCCAGCAAAGGCATTATAGTCGCCTCCGGCAAGTCTCAGGTATGCACGCCATGGACATCCCAGGAAGACCAGCGCACCTACCATGGCAAAGAATCCCAGGCCAAAACGTATCATTGGAGAAGATCCGCCCCTTGGCCTGTATTCGCGGTACAAAAGTGCAGATACGAATGATCCAAGTATGAAGCCTGCAAGCTCAGGACGCAGGTACTGAACGACACCTGCATGGTGAAGCCCCAAAGCACCTGCTACATCACGGGTAAAGCAGGCTACACAGACTCCCATGTTTCCAGGGTTACCAAATTTTACAAGCAAAGCTGCAACGATACCAATTATAGTCCCTGCAAGAGCAGGTCCATTCTTTGACATTAATAGACGATTCATAATTGACCTCCTTAATTTTTAAACAACGGGGGTATTGCTGAAACTATGGATTATATCGCTGTAGTCTCTAATAGGAAGGTCGCAGAAGGGAATCAGAGTGAAAAGGATAGAAATGATATCCCTCTGTTGTTTTTTCTATTGGAAAAAGGCAGCGAAAGCGGAAGGTCCAGACCATGGACCCGCAGCAGCTAAATCACGCCATCGCATTACCTCCTTCCTTATATTAGAAAAGTATTCTGTGTCAATTGCGTACGGCTGGAAAGTATTATATAACAAAGTATATTGATTTCGTAGGGTATTTTGTTTTTCTGCCGATTCATTATGCAGGGAGATATAGGTTAGTAAAATGATAAGGGTATGCTGATTCAATATATTTATTATTACGTTTAATGAAATGTCTCTGTTTAACTTTGCTTTTTTGGCATAGCTGGGAGGAAGTTGAGCAAGCATAAAAAATACAGAAAATAAGCAGCATTATAAGTTAAAAATAGCCGATGCGGCATTGCCTGAAAAAGAAGCTGTGCCGCATCAGTTAATATTTAATAATTGATCCTTAAGATCAGGATCTGTTTATTTAGCTGCGAAAGACCTCATTCATCTGCCCAATAGTTTGGCGCTTCCTTTGTTATTACTATGTCATGAGGATGGCTTTCCTTCATAGATGCCGGCGTTACCTGGACGAACTTTGATTCCTCGTGAAGTGCGCTGATGTTGTGCGCTCCGACATACCCCATTCCGGAACGGATGCCGCCAACCATCTGATAAATAACTCCTGATAAGGCTCCCTTGTGCGCGACCATACCCTCTATGCCTTCAGGAACGAGTTTGTCCTCTGCAGCTCCCTCCTGGAAGTATCTGTCCTTGCTGCATCCGCCCTTCATAGCTCCAAGTGATCCCATTCCACGATAGCTCTTGAACGAACGGCCTCTGTATATTACAGCCTCCCCGGGGCTCTCTTCTGTACCGGCAAAGAGAGATCCTATCATGACTACATCCGCTCCGGCGGCAAGCGCCTTTACTATGTCGCCCGAATATCTGATCCCTCCGTCAGCGATCGCTGTCTTGCCCCTCCTGTGAACCGCCTCTGCAACATTCATTACAGCAGCTACCTGAGGAACTCCAATACCGGCAACTATACGCGTAGTGCATATAGATCCTGGGCCTATCCCAATTTTCACTGCATCGGCCCCGGCATCAATGAGAGCCTCTGCTGCTTCTGCAGTAGCAATATTTCCTGCTATAAGAGGCAGATCAGTATATTTTTTTCTTAATTTTGCAACTGTATCAATGACCATTTTGGAATGTCCATGGGCTGTATCTACAACAATAGTATCCACTCCTGCTTTAACAAGAGCCTCTGCCCTGTCAAAAGCATCTGTGCCTACACCGATCGCTGCGCCGACACGCAGCCGCCCGCGTGAGTCTTTGGTCGCGTTTGGAAATGCCTTGGCTTTCAGGATATCCTTGATTGTTATCAATCCCTTAAGTTTGCCGTCTTTATCTACTATGGGCAGTTTTTCTACTTTAGTGCCCATGAGAATAGCCTTTGCATCTTCAAGGGTCGTGCCAATAGGAGCTGTTATCAGGTTTTCTTTCGTCATAATGTTGGATATAGGTTGGTCTAGATTTGTGACAAACCTGAGATCCCTGTTGGTTATTATGCCGACAAGTCTTATTTCCTGGTCTACTACTGGCACTCCTGATATATGGTAATGCTCCATAAGAGCAACTGCCTCTCTTACCATGTTTTCCGGATGACGGTAGAATGGATCTACTATTACCCCTGATTCAGATCTTTTTACCTTATCCACTTCCACGGCCTGGTTTTCGATCGGCAGGTTTCTATGCAGTATGCCTATCCCGCCCTCGCGTGCAAGTGCTATCGCAAGCCTGCCCTCTGTAACAGTGTCCATCGCGGCACTGCATACAGGAATATTGAGGGAGATCTGGGGGGTAAGCTTCGTTGATACGTCCACCTGCGCAGGGACAACTTCACTGTATCCGGGAACAAGCAGCACGTCATCAAATGTGAAGCCCCTATATTCAACGAACTTTCCTTCTGATTTTTTTTTCGTCATATCTATGCCTCCGTTTGATTATATATATTCAGGCTGAGTTAAGATCCTGTCCTTTAGAGAAACAGCCTTAATTCCAATCGTACTTCGAGAGCGTAGCAACACCATGGCAGATCATGCATTCACTGCGCCCGACAGAACCGCAGTTTTCACCCGACTTAACTTTTATGTTAAAGTTTATTTCGTTCTGATTTTCAGCAATAATAGATGTTACATTTGATATAAATACAGGTACCATGTGTCCCAGTTTTGGCGCCTGTGCCTGCAGGGTAACATCGACCCAGTCAATATTCCACCCGTCAGACCGGACTTTGCAGATTACAGTTTTAAGCAGTTCACTGCTGTCCGCATTCTTCCATTTGGGGTCTGATGCCGGAAAGATAGTTCCGATATCAGGCTGGCCTGCCGCTCCTAGTATTGCATCCATTACTGTATGAAGTATTATATCTGCATCGGAATGTCCGAGAAGCCCAAACTCGGAATTTTCTATTTCAACTCCGGCAAGAATCAGCTTCCTGCCTTTCACAAGCTGATGTATATCAAACCCATGCCCGGTTCTTTGGATCTTATTCCCTCCAGTAATTAAAGAAGCCACATCCCAGTCAAATTTGGTAGTAATTTTAAAGTTCGTTTCAAGCCCCTTAGCGCATAAAATATTTCTCTCGGAAGCTGTCCATGCAGCAGCTTCATCTGTTCCTTCAAAACCAAATGAATTAATGGCATTGATCAGCGAGGCTTTTTCAAAAGCCTGCGGAGTCTGAGCCCTAAAATACTCTTTTCTGTCGGCGGAGATCATCCTTCCGGCTGTCACTTTTTTCAGCGAATCGGTGGATTCGATCAGAGGAATGGAAGCTCCGCAGACCGAAGCATTTTTTATCAGATCAAGACAAAATTCTTTGGTTATAAAAGGGCGGGCCGCATCGTGCACAAGCACGTGAGACCCGCATGAATTCTTTAACCCGTTCATTACCGACTGCGATCTTGTAACCCCGGCGTCTATGATGTGTGTAGGGATTTTAAAATCACAGTACTTCTCCACTTCTGCTATGTGATCCTCCGGAACGACAATGACAAGCTCTTCAATTACTCCGTCCTTCCAGAGCTCTTCTGCTGTCTGTGCAGACCATTTCCATACCGGGCGGCCATTAAGCAACCTGAACTGCTTCGGAATTCCTCCAAGGCGAGTGCCTGTTCCCCCTGCTGCTATGATGAAGGACCAGGTCTCTCTTTTCATATTAAGGGTGTATTCTTCCAAAAACCATTCTTCCTGCCGACGTCTGGAGCATAGAAGTCACCGTAACATTGACTCTTTCTCCAATGCGCTTATAACCGTCTTCGACAACAAGCATGGTTCCGTCATCAAGATAGCCAACGCCCTGATGTGGTTCTTTCCCGATTCGTATTATATCAATTTCCACATTCTCTCCCGGCAGGAGCATCGGTTTTAATGAATTAGCCAGGTCGTTTACGTTAAGTACAGAGACTCCCTCGATCTGTGCGATCTGGTTGAGGTTGTAATCCGTAGTGATAACTTTGCCGTTTAACTGACGCGCAAGTACGACTAAAGCTTCATCTACCTTTTCTCTTTCAAGATCCTTAAGCGTGGTTTCGGGAATTTCAATGTTAAGAGTTTTGATCTTCTGAAGTTCTGTTACAACTGTAAGACCGCGTCTGCCACGGGTCCTTCTGAGAGGATCTGTTGAGTCAGCAACTCCTTGGAGTTCACTGAGGATAAACCTGGGAAGCACTATTGTTCCTTCAATGAATCCGCTCTGCGCCACATCCAGTATCCTGCCGTCGATTATAGCACTTGTATCAAGTACCTTCGGTATAGAGTAAAAGAATTCAGATGCGACATCAATATCTGCATCTTTTTCTTCAGCGCCGTTTTCTGTTTTCTTTTTTCGCTTGGGCAGCCTCAGTTTGATATCACTGATATTGGTTATTACGCCCCATATGTCATCTTTCCTTTTCGCGAAAAAACGCAGACCAAGATAACCAAGCGCGACGTTGAGCAGCACTGCGATATATACCCCAATACCTCCAGGAATCCTTGACATCGGCATGGCGATGAGGTTGGCGAGCAGCAGACCAAGGATAAGGCCCAGCAAACTCACTGTAAGTTCCGGTACACTCGTATTCTGGAGTTTAGATTCTGTGAACTGTGCAAATTTACTTACACTTAGCCAGAACAAGGGGGCGATGATAAAGCCGAAGCATGCAGAAACAATAACAATAAATACTGTTGTTGCTATTGGGTGAAGCAGTGTAGCTGAAGGCCACCAGTTCTGCTCAAGGGCTATCTTCGATATCTGATAGCCGGCAGCAGCACAAATGAACACCATCACTGCTTTGACCAATCTTTTCATGATTGCGGAAAGACCGGATCCAGATGACATCTTGTTATCTCCTTTCATAATATTCTTATGATTCTCCTGGAACTCTCTGTTGGAACTGTTATCTGCAGATTTTATTTTTATTGCATCTCCTTTCTTGACTCCATTGCCATGTGCAGCGTTACCCTGTCAGCATAGCCGATACTGCCGCCTACAGGCAGACCGTATGAGAGTCTTGATATTTTAACAGGTATAGACTTAAGCGCTTCCTGGATTGCAAAAGCTGTGAGATCACCTTCAATTCTTGGAGCTGTCGCAAGGATAATTTCTTCTATCTTAAGATCCACGACCCTTTCCTTCAGCTTTTCGATGCTCTCTTCAGGTATATCCTGTTCATCCAGAGGCGAGACCTGACCTCCAAGAACGTGATAGAGGCCATTGAATATACCTGCCTGCTCTATTGAGATACAGTCCTCATCGCTTTCCACAACACACATTATTTTACGGTTCCTCATTTTATCCCTGCAGATGGAACATGGTTCAATATCAGTAATATTGCCGCACTCACTGCAGTGGTGTGTATCGTCTTTTACCTGTTTTACTGTTCTAATAAACTCAGCCACCCATTCAGGATCCTGTTTAAGAAGAAAAAAAACCATACGCCGGGCAGTTTTTTCTCCTACGCCTGGTAATCTGCTCCAAAGTTTTATGAGTTTATATACTGATGTAGGCAGAGAAGCGGATGACATTATCCAGTTACATCAGGCCGGGAAATCCGCCCATTCCCCCGGTAATCGAATTCATCTTGCTGTTTGATATTTCTTTGCTCTGTTTCAGCGCTTCTTTTATAGCAGATATGATCAGATCTTCCAGCATTTCAACATCCTGAGGGTCAACAACTTCTGGGGATATGGAGACAGAGAGGACTTCCCCGTGTCCGTTTACCTTAGCCTTGACCATGCCGCCTCCCGATGCTCCCTCGACAACCGTCTGAGCCAGCTGCTCCTGAGCCAACGTCATTTCAGCCTGCATACGCTGTGCCTGTTTCAAGAGTTTGTCCATTTTCATAAAAAAATCTTCCCTTCAATAAAGACGTTATTTGTTTATTAAACGTAAAGTATACAACGATATTTTTATAAGCGCCAGATAAAAATACGCAACAAAACATTGAATTACTAGCGATTGGCTCAGCCCATTTTGGGGAACTTTAATTTAAATTTATATCTTCGTACGATTCATCCTGATTGAAATTGTCAATATGGAGAATGGTCAGCAAGACATAAAAGGCAAACAGCGGAAGTTTAAGTATTCTCCGCCAGCGCCAAGGTTCCTGTATTGTCCGATAGAGCCATTCAAGACATAGCTTCTGCCATATCCGAGGTGCTCTCGTCAGTTTGCCTGATATAACGTCCATAGTTCCGCCGATTCCCATTCCTACAGTTGCTCCTGATCGTGCAAGATTTTCTTCCAGCCAGTATTCCTGTTTCGGCACACCCAGCCCCACAAAAAGTATGCTTGCCTGGCTTTCACGGATCTCCCTGCAGATATCATCTGTATCTTTATCTGTAAAGTATCCGTTTCTTGTGCCTGCGACATTGAGTCCGGGATATTTTTCTGCAAGCTTCTGAGCTGCAGCTTCAGCGACTCCTGGAGCGCCTCCCAGAAACCAAATGCCCCAGCCTTCATATGAGGCTCTCTTGCATATATGTTCTGTAAATTCTACTCCGGGTATCCTTTCCTGAATAGGCGTACGCAGAAGTTTAAGGGCTGCAATAAGCCCGGCCCCGTCCGGCAGAACAAGGCCGGCATTTTTTATTATTTTTCTGTATCTTGAATCCGTGCGGCTTCTCAATGCAGCAAGGGCATCTGGAGTTACTATCATGAAATGGCCAGAACCCTTGTTTATCCAGTGCTGAACCTGGGTGATAGCATAATTCAAAGAAATGTTGTCAACCCTTATTCCCCAGAGTTCAGGCTTTCTGAACTGGTTCCTGGCAGACTGGGAGGCATATCTGAAAAAGACCCAGGTAACTATTGAAACTGAAATCGCGACTGTTACAAGGACAAGAAAACTGGTAGTTTCTATCTGCAGGAAGGCAGCGATGCATCCGATAAAGGCGCATATCATTACCACAGTATGGACCGATGCTGCGTGATCCATGCCCTTACTTAGAAGTTTTCTGTAAAGTATCAGGTTGCCTGTCGGCTTAGGGGAAAATGCGGCGCTTACCACGCTTATAGAGGTCTCTATTAAAGGAAGTGTGAATAGCCCGAGCGGCAGTACTGCAAGAGTATAAAACGCGACGCCTTTGCTGACGCCAAAAATGGAGAGCCCTGCAAAAAGGGTTCCCCAAAGAGCGGTCAGCGGTTCCGTAAGTCTCCTGTATGCATGTATATGTCTGCTCCAGAATACAAGGATCAGCACCATGCCTATGATACACAGCTGGACAGCTTCCCTTAAATTCTGTGATGAGAGCATTATGACTATAGAGACAAGTGTCCAGCTTACAGTGAGGAGCAGTCCGCACATTCCAGGGATCTCATCGATCTCCTGGAAAAAGATGGGGAATACCCCGATCCAAAGAGTACTTATCGCAATAGAGGCAAAGTATGAGAGGTAATAGTACTCCCCCTGTGCAAACTCTATGAAAGCAATTCTGGGGCCGAATAGTGAAAAGCCCAGCCCTACGATAAAGTATACAAACCTTAAATTTCTTCCCCTTGTGACTTTTTGGCAGAAACCGACACAGGCCGCTGCTACGCCCGCAGCTATGGTTATCTTCAGCGGTCTGTCCGGCGCCCATATGCCGCACAGAGCCCAGGCGGCAACCAAAGTAATATCCTTGAGGTAATAGTATTGATCACTCTCAAGATATTTTTTAAAAAAACGCTGTATAAAAATACAGAGTACAGCGACAAATAAAACCAGAAAAACTGTCAGCGTATAATTACTTTCGAACATAAACAGCTGTTCCTCCGTTTGAACGTGTATAAAGCAAGCAGCTTCATACTCCTTATCCTATCATGTTTGCCTTTATAAAAAAAGGGAGACACAACCGAGCCAGGGGCAAGAATTTCTCCCCTGACTCGATCACAATAGCGAAATATTCTGATATTTATTTTACGATATCCATTCCTCCGGCATACGGACGGAGGACTTCCGGAACAGTTATACTGCCGTCTTCGTTCTGATAATTCTCCATGAGCGCGATCAGACATCTGCCGATGGCGATACCTGATCCGTTAAGGGTATGGATAAAACGGGCCTTGCCTCCTGATGCGGGGCGATATTTTGTACCCATCCTTCTTGCCTGAAAGTCCTCACAGTTGCTGCAGGAGCTTATCTCGCGATAGCAGTTCTGGCTTGGAAGCCATACCTCAATATCATAGGTTTTTGCCGCCCCGAATCCCATGTCCCCTGTACATAGGCAAATTACCCTGTATGGGATGCCAAGGAGCTGAAGGACTTTTTCTGCAGAGTTAGTCATGTGCTCAAGTTCTTCATAGCTCTTGTCCGGCGTGCTCAGCTTGACCATCTCGACCTTGTCAAACTGATGCTGTCTCAGCATTCCCCTCATATCACGTCCATAGGTACCGGCTTCTCGTCTGAAGCAGGGTGTGTAGGCACAATAATATTTGGGCAGATCAGACTCATTAAGGATCTCGCCTGCGTGCAGATTTGTAAGCGGAACTTCTGCTGTTGGTATAAGCCACAGATCATCGTTCGCACATTTATAAAGATCCTCTGCAAATTTAGGGAGCTGTCCGGTCCCGCTCATCGTAGCTGTGTTTACAAGGACAGGAGGAGCTACTTCTGTAAATCCATGCTCTGTTGTATGAAGATCGAGCATAAAGTTCATAAGAGCTCTTTCGAGTCTTGCTCCAGCTCCCCTGAGAACGGTAAAACGGCTTTCGGCGATCTGGACCCCCTTTTCAAAGTCCATGATGCCTAGAGATTCGCCAAGATCCCAGTGCGGCTTTGGTTCGAAATCAAACTCACGCGGCTTGCCGTGTTTTCTGATTTCAACATTGTCGTTTTCGTCCGCTCCGATGGGAACAGAATCATGGGGTCTGTTGGGGATCCTCATTGAAAGGTCATCAAGCTCGGCCTCAATGGTGTTTACCTTTTCATCAAGTTCCCTTACCTTTTCCCCTAAAATGCGCATCTCTTCCATAAGTTCGTCAGCGTTTTCTCCGGCTTTCTTCTTAACGCCTACTTCTTTTGCTCCGGCATTGCGTCTCTCCTTCTGAGCTTCAGCCTCAAGAAGTGTTTCTCTGCGCATAGAGTCAAGCTCTATAAAACGGTCAAGCGGGAAGGAGTAATTCCTGTTTGCCAGCATGACGGCAAATTCTTCGGGGTTCTCCCTCACCCATTTGATATCAAGCATTATGCATCAGCCCCTCTGTCTTTGCGAACTTCCCTGAGAAGATTGGCTGTCTCAAGCGCAGCAAGCGCGGCATCCGCGCCCTTATTGCCGGCCTTGCTGCCGGAGCGTGCGAGAGCCTGCTCAAGGTTGTCGCATGTTATTATGCCGAACGCTACGGGTACGCGGTATTCAAGTCCTACC
>JAQVPO010000264.1 GCA_028702015.1 Synergistaceae bacterium
AATACGCGGAAGTCATAGGTCAGCCTGCCATGGACAGCCTTGTACATATGGCAAAGAAGCTCACAGGTAAAAAGATAGTGCATGTCAATTCTACCCGGGCAGGCGGGGGAGTCGCCGAAATACTTTCATCAATGGTTCCGCTCTCTAAGGAGCTTGGTCTTGATGTGTCATGGGAGGTCATAGAAGGAGACGAATCTTTCTTCAACTGCACAAAGATGCTCCATAACACACTTCAGGGAATGCCAGGCACGCTTTCTGAACGGCAGATCGATATCTATGCGGAGACAAACGCAAGAAATGCGGAAAGGCTGAAGGATGTTCTTCAGGATGCTGATTATGTGTTTATACATGACCCGCAGCCGGCAGCACTGATCAGCAGTTTTCCTCATAGAAGGGGCAAATGGATATGGAGATGCCATATAGATGTGAGTTCCCCAAACAAAGGCGTATGGCAGTTTATAAAAAATCAGGTCCATGGATATGATGCCTCCGTCTTCTCTCTTCCTGATTTTGCACAAAAACTGCCTCATCCGCAGTTCCTAATAACACCAAGTATCGATCCGCTTTCAGTGAAAAATATCCCTCTTGAGAGATCAGAAGTAGAAAGAACATATAAAGAGCTTGGAATACCTATGGACAAGCCTATAATCCTGCAGGTATCAAGATTTGATAAGTTCAAGGATCCGCTGGGTGTTATCGAGAGCTACAGGATAATCAAGGAGTATGTGGATGTAAGGCTTGTACTTGCCGGCGGGGAAGCGGACGATGACCCTGAGGCTTCAGAAGTGCTCAGTACAGTCAGAAAAGCAGTTAATAGAGATCCGGATATTTCTGTGCTTTTACTGCCTTCAGATTCACACAGAAAGATTAACGCTCTTCAGTCCGGTGCAGATGTTGTTATGCAGAAATCTTTGAAAGAAGGGTTCGGACTTACTGTTACAGAAGCTATGTGGAAAAGGAAGCCGGTTATAGGCGGCAATGTCGGAGGAATAAGACTTCAGGTCATAAACAGATTCAACGGATACAGGGTCAGGACTCCTGCCGGAGCAGCAATAAGGACACGTTACCTGCTCTCGCATCCGTGGAAAATGGAGAAAATGGGAAGGAATGCAAGGGAATACGTACTTGAAAATTTTCTTATTACCGGACACCTGAGGAGACACATGACTATGCTGATATCGCTGAACAGACAGACTGGAACCTGGGAAAGATGGGAATGAGTCCTGCCCGTTTAGAACCGGAGAAATACACCTCATTTTTTTCCTCATACCCAAAAGCTTCTTCATTGTTTGTAACTGATTATGACGGGACCCTGGCACCTTTTGTCAAAGAAAGGGAAAAAGCATTCCTTGCTCCGGCAACCAGGTCTCTTCTGAAATCAATATGCGATGCAGGAGGGAAAATAATTATTGTTTCAGGAAGAAAAACTGAAGAAATATACGATTTCGTAGGCATACCTGTAGAAATATGGGGCTGTCACGGAATGGAAAAAAGAGATAAAAATGGCAGGACTGCCAGAATGTACATTCCTGAAGAAATGCTAAAAAAACTTGATGATTTTTCATCTCTGCTTACCTCTTTTCTATGCAAGGCCAAGGCGGTTGAAAAGAAGCCTTGCGGGATCGCCCTGCACTGGAGAGACAGACCTGAAATCCTTGATATGTACGCGCAGATATCCGGCAGACTCATATCTGAAGCCTATGCACATTCCTTGAAAGTTTTGCCGTTCAACGGAGGAGTCGAATTTATGCTGCCATGTTTTACAAAGGGAACTGCATTGACCGAGATAATGGCGAACCATCATGATTCCAGCCCTTTGTGTTATCTGGGAGATGATACTACAGATGAAGACGCATTTGAGGAAATCCAAAAGGTAAGTTATGGAATAGGAATACTTGTCTCAAACAAAAATAAAAGCAGCTCTGCCAATGTTTATATACAAAAGGCTGAAGTCGATCTCTTCCTAGATTTCTGGCTCAATGAAATTACCGTAAAAGGGGGAGCGGATCATGTTAACAAATAATGGGCGTTTTTTGGTAGTATCAAACAGACTCCCGGTAACAATCAGCAGCAGCGGGCAAAAATTGGAAGCTAAAGCCTCTTCCGGAGGACTTGTGAATGCACTCAACCCAGTACTCAAAAACAGGGGCGGCTTCTGGATAGGATGGCCGGGAGGGCTTGGAAACCTTAAGATATCTGCCATGAAGGAGATACTGGGGCCCCTTTCAAAAATATCGGGCTATAGGTTTTTACCTGTTGTTCTTACAGCGGATGACATAGAAGAGTTCTACAATGGTTTTTCAAATTCAACCCTTTGGCCTCTTTTCCATGATTTTCTGTCGAGATGCAGCTTTTCACCTGCATACTGGAAAGGGTATATAAGAGCTAATGAAAAATTTGCCAAGGTCATTCTTGGACATTCTTCAGAAAATGACTTCATATGGGTCAATGACTATCAGCTTATCCCCATTGGCGCTATGCTGCGTGAAAAAAACCCAAAGTTGAATTCCTCATTTTTCCTCCACATCCCTTTTCCAAGCGTTGACGTATTCATGAAGCTGCCATGGAGGAAAGAAGTACTTCACCAGCTTACCTGTTATTCTCTTGTCTGTTTTCAGACACT
>JAQVPO010000265.1 GCA_028702015.1 Synergistaceae bacterium
GATAATTCCCTTGACAGGGTCGTTCCCTCCGATACTTCCAATAAGCAGGATCCCCATCACAGCAAGAAGAAAAAAATCACGCGGTGCAAATCGCAGAGAAAAACGGGCAACGACCGGAGCCGCAACAGCAAGAACAACAATTCCGATCAGACCGGCAAATATCGACATCGTTGTGCATAGTCCTATAGCTTTTCCTGCTTCCCCTTTTTGTGCAAGCGGATATCCGTCAAGTCCTGTGGCGATAGAGGAAGGAGCACCTGGAATATTAAGCAAGATAGCAGTTATTGCCCCTCCGTAAACCCCGCCTACATAAACTCCGCAGATCAGAGCCAGTGCATTGTTCAAGTGCCAGGAAAAAGTAAAAGTTATCAGCAATGAGGCCGCCATTGTCACAGAGAGTCCGGGAATAGCGCCTACCCATACACCTGAAAAAACTCCGAGAACAACCAGACCAAGCATTTCCAGGCTAAAAAAGGGAATCATAAAATACTGTAAGTTCTGTTCCATATAACAACACTCCCTACGGAAGGATTACCATAAATATGTAGCGGAATATAACTACAAGTATCGCCAGAGCAGCGGCAGAAATAATAAACGCCCGCAATTTATTTTTGCCGCGCTGCAAATAAATAATGCCTATGACGAGAAACAGATATGATGCAGCAATGAAATGCAGGTAAGGAAGCACAACTGCATAAACAACCAGCAGTGTGATCAGAACAAAAACATCTTTAGGAAAAAGAAAGGCAAGAAGAGGAGGCTCATTCTCATCGGGTCCGGGACGCTTTCTTGCCTGATAAAAAATCACTGCAGAAAACAGCATGATCAGGAACGATATTAGTTTGGGAAAAACCGAAGGGGAGGAATATGTTTCTGAGGTCATTCCCATTGCAAAATAATAGCCCAACGCACCAAACAAAAACAAAATCACAGTTAAGCCCAGTTCTCCCCTTTTGCGGCAGGGTCCTTTTGAGCCTTCTGCGCCGTTATTGCCTGCTTGATGTTCTTTTTTTGCATCCATTATTCTCACTCCATTGTAAGATAGCTGACTTAATTCTTTGCGCTGCAAATATGGATCTGCTGATTTTCATCATATATAGAAACACGTAAATATCGTAATGCAGATCACTTCATTTACATGGTCTATATTGATTTTTCAAGGTTTATTTCTGCTTTTTTAAGACAGAGAGCAAACAGAAAACCATGCAGTTTTATCGTAAAAACCAGAACATATATTTCGCTACTCTCACTCCATTGTAAGATAGCCGACTCAATTCTTTGCACTGCAAATATGGACCGACCGATTTCCACCATATACAGAACCGCGTAAATATCGTCATGCAGATCACTTCATTTACATGATCTATATTGATTTTTCAAGGTTTACTTCTGCTTTTTTAAGACAGAGAGCAAACAAAAAATAATGCAGTTTTATCGTAAAAATCAGGACATATATTTCGCTTAACGGAAACTAAAGCCGGATAATGGAAAACTATAATTGCATATTAGATGCAAAGATATCCTTTGTCAAGGCACTTACATACACATTGATATTATTTCTATTCATTTTTTCAAATGTCAGACCTGTTTTTTCAAAAAAATCCCATTATTCCTTATTAAAAAAGCAACATGCCGTGATCTCCAGATAAATGCAGTCATAGCATGCTGCCTCAGAAAATATGTTCAGCTACAGAAGTCCTTTTTCTGCCAAATATTTCTTCGATTTAACAAGACATCTGCGTGCATGTTCCATGTAACCATATTTTGCCACCCTCTCAAGGTGCGGGAGTTCGAGAGAAAGCACTATGTCACCCGGTAATCTCTTCAGCATTCCGGCTATATCGATTCCGCCGTCGCCAGGGTAATATCTGGCATCGCGTCCTGTGAATATCAAAGCTTCCTTGTCTGCAGGATCAGGTATTTCGGATGGCCCGTCACATATATGAGCCATCTTTATCTGTTCTCTTGGAATAGCTTCGATTTCTTCCATAGTTGTATAAGCCCTTGAAGCATGCAGAGTGTCAAGCATCACGCCGGCATTGGGACGCTTAACCGTATCAATTACTTCACGGACCTGGGCCAGTGTTCCTACATCTGCCCATGAAGGCCATTCGAGATTTACGAACAAATTATACTTTGCAGCTAAATCACAGAGCTTTGCAAACTGCTCCATGTAATAATCCTTTTTATCTGTCCAGATACTGCTGATAATTCCAGCTGCCCCCAGAGAGGCGCCTGATTCAAACGCAGACTCGTAACTCATAACATCGACTCCATCAACAACTCTCGCCAGCTCTATGTCATAAATTTTTATACCTGTATCATCAAGCGCCTCCTTAAGAGCGCAGTAACGCGGAGACCCTATGGGAATGCTGAAATCTCTTTCTCCTTTTACTCCCATATTGATATTTCTGATGCTAATGTAGTCATATCCAATCAGGCTTGCATTGTAAGCCATTTCCACGGGGGACCATCCAAGGACAGTAAGGTGCGCCAACGAAAATTTGTAACTCATTCCCATACCTCCAATAATATTAATTATTTTCCGTTAAGCGGAAATAGATATCGCTTGACAGAATTATATCATTA
>JAQVPO010000266.1 GCA_028702015.1 Synergistaceae bacterium
CATCAGTAGCAGACCTTACGATCAATGCGGACTTCGTTTCCCGCGGCTACCTCATCATCCACACCGCAAAAGAACTCGGATGCGACACTTTTGTCCATATTTCCTTCCCCCGTCACATGAGCTATGAGACACTTGGGAGACGCCGTCTCATTATGGAGCAGGCATGCAAAGACCTCGGCATGAAGTTCGTATTTGAAACCGCTCCCGACCCGACGAGCGACGTAGGCGTTGCAGGTGCTCAGCAGTTCATCCTCGAAAAAACGCCTGCCTGGGTAAGCAAATACGGGAAAAACACTGCGTTCTTCTGCACAAACGACGCACACACCGAACCGCTTCTCAAGCAGCTTGCTGCACACGGCGGATACTTTATCGAAGCTGACCTCCCATCACCGCTCATGGGTTATCCGGGAGCATTCGGCATCGACCTCGCCGCTGAAGCAGGAAACTGGCCGGTCATTCTTGAAAAGGTCGAAAAGGCAGTTTCTGACGCAGGCGCAGCCGGCCGCATGGGAACATGGGCCTTCTCTTACGGCTACACCAACAGCGTTGCCCTTGCTGAATTTGGCAAGAGGATCGTAGAAGGAACAGCAAAACTCGACAGCAAAGACGATCTGATGGCATGCTACGGTGAGTACACACCAGGCGCCAAGTGGAACGGAAATTACTATACCGACCTCGGTACCGGCGTAACAAGAAAGAACCATCTGCTTGTTTATGAGGATACCTACATACTGGGCAAGGGCTACATGAATGCTGCATCAGTAGAAGTTCCTGAAAAATACTCGCAGATAAAGATGACCAAATAGCAAATCTGAATTAGCTCAAAAGGGCCCGTAAGGGCTCTTTTTTTATGCAGTGCCAGAGCCCGCATCTCTGTCAAGTGATTTTACTTGACAGAGATGCGGGCTCTGAGTATAATTCTCAGGTTCAGGAGAACAGGAGTGATATTTTGCAGGACACAGATTCGCTTGCTCAGCGTATAAGGGACGGACTTCTGCTGGATGTCTACGGAGCTCTGATAACACAAAAGCAGAAACTTGCGTGTGAAATGGTCCTTATGCAGGACCTCTCACTGTCAGAAGCAGCTGAATCACTGAAAGTCTCCAGACAGGGAGTACACGATCTGATCACAAGAGCAAGGGAACATATGGAAAGCGCAGAGAACGCCCTCGGCCTTTTGGAAAAAGAGAGCAAATATGAAGAGATACTGAAATTCCTTGATCAAAACAAAGATCATCTGCCGAAAGATTTCTACGAAAACATGAAAAGCATGCTGGAAGCATAAGGGGAAAAGAAATGTTCGACTCATTAAAGGAACGATTTGAAAATATTTTCGCCGGTCTGAGAGGAAAAGGAAAACTTACTCCTGAAGACATCAGCGATGCACTGAGGGAAGTGCGCAGGGCTCTTCTTGAAGCTGACGTCAACTATAAAGTCGTAAAAGATGTTGTTGAAGCTATCAGGGTACGTGCAACAGGAAGGACTGTTCTTGACTCTGTCACTCCTGCACAGCTTATATTTACAATAGTATATGAAGAACTTGTCAAAATAATGGGAGAGGTCCCTGTGCCTCTGGCAATCTCCTCCAAGCCTCCGACTATCTATATGATGACCGGTCTTCAGGGATCAGGAAAAACGACCACCACTGTAAAAATAGCGAAAAAAATGGCAAAAAGCCATAAGCCGCTTGTCGTGGCCTGTGACCTTCGCAGACCTGCAGCTGTCGAACAGCTCCGGGTGCTTGCCGAAAAATCAAATATTCATTTCTGGGGACCTGAACCAGGGGAGACTGACCCAGTAAGGGTAGCATCCAAATCAATCAAATATGCAGAAGACCACCTCTGTGACATGATAATACTCGACACGGCAGGACGTCTCCAGATGGATGACGAACTGATGGCTGAGCTTGAAATGATGAAGGCAGCAGTTCCTCCGACGGAAATACTCCTTGTAGTTGATTCCATGACCGGACAGGAAGCAGTCAACGTAGCTGATACCTTCCATAAAAGACTTGGCCTGACAGGCGTGGTCCTTACAAAACTCGATGGTGACGCCAGGGGCGGTCCTTCACTGGCGGTACGGGCAAGCACAGGCGTTCCGATAAAGCTTGCGGGTTGCGGAGAAAAAACAGAAGATCTTGAAGTATTCGATGCCAAACGCATGGCACAGCGCATCATCGGAATGGGAGACATTGAGGGCCTGCTCGAGAAAGTCCAGTCTGCAACATCAGAGGCAGACATCGAGAGAATGACGGAAAACCTCAAAAAAAACAAATTCACTCTGGAAGATATGCTCATTCAGCTCCAGCAGATCCAGAAAATGGGACCGCTTGAAAAGGTACTGGAGATGCTTCCTATACCAGGAGGCAGCAAAGCTCTGAAAAATGCGAATATAGACCCTAAGAGGATGAAACAGACCGAGGCAATAATACTCTCGATGACTCTTAAGGAAAGACACAGCCCGGATATAATAAAGGGAAGCCGCCGCAGGAGGATCGCTGAAGGGTCAGGGACCACTGTCCAGATGGTCAATCAGGTACTAGCACAGTATGAGCAGATGAAGACAATGATGAAGGGGATCGGCAAGATGTCTGGCGGAGGCAAAGGTT
>JAQVPO010000019.1 GCA_028702015.1 Synergistaceae bacterium
TAGTTCAAAAATATTTTCCGGCACTGACTAAACAGCTTGCGCCGGTCCTTTCTCCTATGGAAACGCACGGACAGATGATACATAAGAAGTGGGGGGAGGATGTATCCGTAGTCTTTTTTGGACCGTGCATATCTAAAATCGAAGAAGCGAGAATTTCATCTCCCCGCTATATAGATCATGTTGTTACGTTCAAGCAGCTTGTTTCATGGCTCAGCGAAAAAGAAATTGTGCTCTCAGAGCTTGAAGACGGCTATTTTGATAATCTTCCTACGTCATCCTCCATATATCCTGTGTATGAAGGGATAATCGACGACGTTAAATCGAACCTTAAACCGGGTTCAACAGCGGGAGAAAAATACACTTTTATCAGTGTGCAGGGGACAAAAGATCTGATAGAGCTTCTTCAGGAGATGGAGAAAGGAAAGATACACAACTGTTTTATTGAGGCCAGCACGTGTTACGGAAGCTGCATAAACGGTCCTGAAAAACCTGACTCAGATTATCAGCCGATCAGCATGAGCCTGGAAATGCGACGTTATATAAAAAACATGAGACAAGAGCAGGAGCCCAAAACAGAAAATATTATTCTCCAGCGGGAAATTGAACCTAAAGCGCTTGATCAGGATATGCCGGATGAGAAGACGATACGAAGTATTCTTGCCCAGATAGGTAAAAATACTCCTGAACAGGAACTAAACTGCGGCAGCTGCGGATACAGGACTTGCCGTGAAAAAGCAATAGCTGTCTATCAGAAAAAAGCGGAACTGTATATGTGCATGCCGTATATGACCCAGATCTCTGAGACCCTTTCTAATGTAACACTCTCTGTGAGTCCGAATTATATTATTGCAATCGACAGCAAATTAAAGATACTTGAATGCAATCTTGCAGCGCAGAGATTATTCAATTTGACTAGGAAAGAGATTGTAGGTAATCGAATAGATAAGTTTCTTAATCCTGTAGATTTTGCGGTAGCCATAGGTGACAGAAAATCCCAGCCGCTTTGCAAGGTGCATTATGACAAGCAGGGTATAATTGTGAACCAGACTATAATTTATATCCCGGAGCAGGATATTGCAGTAGCCTTCCTTCACGATATCACACGTGACGAGCAGGAACATGAACTGCTGAATAAACGGAAGCTCGATACCATGAATATGGCTCAGACTGTTATTGATAAGCAGATGACTGTAGCGCAGGAAATAGCGAGCCTTCTTGGAGAAACTACAGCTGAGACAAAGGTGACTCTTACTAAGCTTAAAGATCTGATCATATATGAAGGCAAAAATAACAATGGAAAAACTATGCATTGAGGCATGCTACAGCAGCCTGAACAAGAAAAACGAAGAACTGTGCGGAGACAGAGTCCAGCTTGTCAATAGTGCCGGCAGTATGCTGCTGGTTCTTTCTGATGGATTGGGCAGCGGTGTAAAGGCTAATATTCTTTCAACCCTTACGTCAAAGATAATTTCTACGATGATAAGCAGCGGGGCTTCTATAGAGGATACCGTTGACACAATTGCCCATACACTTCCTGTATGTAAGGAAAGAGGACTTGCATATTCAACATTTATGATCCTTCAAATCTCAAAAGATGGTAAGGGCTATCTGGTTGAGTATGACAACCCGCCCTGTATCCTTCTGCGGAATGGAGAAAAGACCTCTTTGGATTATAAAGAAAAAAATATAGGAGGGAAACCAGTAAGGGAAAGCCATTTTGATGCATATCCAGGGGATTATTATTTTATCGTAAGTGACGGAGTTACTCAGGCAGGGATGGGAGAAACGCTCAGCTTTGGGTGGGGAATGGATGCATTGACGGAATACATAAGTCAGCTTTGCATTAAAGAGCTTTCACCTCCAAAAGTAATTCAAAATGTTTTAAGCGTATGTAAAGATCTATATTTAGGTATGCCCGGAGATGATACTACCGTTTCAGTCGTTCATATAATGAAACATCAGACTGTCTCACTCTTTTCCGGACCGCCGGAAGACCCCCAGGATGACAGTAGGATCGTTTCTGATTTCATTGCAACGAATGCTATCCATATCGTATGCGGAGGTACGAGTTCAGAGATACTGGCACGCGAACTGGGGCGGGATCTCATTGTAAAAATTGATTGCGAAAATTCAGATTTTCCTCCTACTGCGTACATAAAGGGGATTGATCTTGTGACTGAGGGGGTCATGACTATCAAAAATACCCTGGAGATAATCAATAAATATATCCTTGATCCAGTCTCCCAGGAAACAGCAGATGCAATCAGTGCTTCCAGCGGCGCTTCTAAATTGGCCAAGATACTTATCGAGCAATGCACCGATCTGAAATTATTTGTTGGAAAAGCCATTAATCCTGCGCATCAAAATAAGGATTTTCCGCTCGAACTGCGTGTTAAATGGCGCCTTATTGAGGAGATGGCTGCTTCCATGTTAAAGCTTGGACGCAGAGTAGAAAAGTATTATTACTGACCAAATATTTATTGTTAGAGTGAGAACCAGTAATAAAGGTGGACAGGAGGTGAGGTTTTTCCTGTCCACCTTTATTATTCAGAAAAATAATGGTTTGATTTTGTATTTATGAACAGTATGTTAAATTTTATATATACAAGTTATAAATATGATTAATTGTATTTCAACAAATTATTATAAAGAAAACTACGCAAAAATACGCATTTGACAAATAATGTGAAACGGAGTACTATCTGTACAACATAAAGTTATTTAAATCACAATCTAGTGATTTGAAAAAATATGGGGGTGTTCCTTATGTGGGAAAAGGAAAATAAAATTAATGATGTCCGTGAAATACGCTGCCGTACTATCGCATATCTTGGTGTGGGTGCAATTAGCAAGATGGATGAAATATCAGCAGACCTGAAAAATAAAGGTATAAATAAAATCATTGTTGTAAGCGGAAAAGGGGCATATAAAAAAACCGGAGCATGGGATGTAGTGGAAAAAGCATTGAATAAGCACAGCATCGGTTATGTCCTTTACAATAAAGTAACTCCAAACCCGACGGTAGACTCTGTAGATGAAGCAACTGGGATGGCTAAGGATTTCGGAGCCCAGGCTGTTGTTGCTATAGGTGGAGGAAGTCCGATAGACACTGGTAAAAGTGTTGCGATACTTTTAGAGAACCCTGGATATGATGCAAGACAGCTTTACGAGTATAAATTTACTCCTGAAAAAGCCGCTCCTATTGTTGCGATAAACCTTACCCACGGGACAGGTTCGGAGGTCAACCGTTTTGCGGTAGTTACCCTCCCGGAGAAGGATTATAAACCAGCGATAGCTTATGACTGCATCTATCCGCTGTATGCCATAGACGACCCTGCGCTTATGACCAAGCTATCTCCAGAGCAGACGAAGTATGTTTCAATAGATGCAGTCAACCATGTAATCGAAGCAGCTACGTCAAAGGTTGCAAGCCCGTATGCGATACTTCTCGCAGAGGAGACGATCAGGTTAGTAAACGAATGGCTGCCTAAGGCGGTTCAGGATCCTGATGACCTTGAAGCACGCTATTATCTGCTCTATGCATCAATGATAGGCGGGATAGCGTTTGACAACGGAATGCTGCATATTACACATGCACTGGAACATCCGCTTTCGGGTGTAAAACCAGAGCTTACGCACGGACTGGGGCTTGCCATGATACTCCCGGCAGTGGTAGAGGTATGCTACCCTGCGGTCCCTAAAATATTTGCAGATATACTTGCTGCAATAGTTCCCGGACTTAAGGGGACCCCTGACGAAGCTCTGAAGGCCGCGATCGGGGTCGAAAAATGGCTGATCAGTATGGGAGCAAAGGAAAAGCTTTCTGATGAAGGCTTCGGTGAGAAGGATATCGCACATCTTGTAGAACTTGCTCAGAAAACCCCTTCGCTTGGACTGCTTCTTTCGCTTGCACCTGTAAAAGCAGACAGTAAAGTTATTGAGAAGATCTACCGCGATTCAATGTTTACTAAAACCCTATAAATAGAGAGATAAAATAGACCTTCCTGCAATGAAGGGGCCGGCTGTGAGAGTATTATCTAAACAGCAAACGGCCCCCTCACTGTTATCTATATGAATTTTTTCCATCTGTACACGTACAGGCAAAAATCAGCTGGATGCATTTACTATATCCGTAAAGATACCGGCCTGTATTTTATCTGACACAGCAAGACATTCAGGGTGCCACTGCACGCCAACTAAATATCTGTATCCCGGCATGTGCAATCCTTCAATCAGACCATCGGGTGTAACTGCTATGGCCTCAAGTCCCGGGGCTAATCTGTTAACAGCCTGATGGTGCATCGAATTAACTTCCATTTCGCTGCCTTTATTGAGAGGAAAAGAATTTGGCTTCAATATTTCTACACTGTGGACACAGCCATTCATTACATCCGGCCTCTTATGCGCAGCCCATTCTGGTTTTATGTCAGGTATGTGCTGGTACAGCGTCCCCCCAAGTGCGGTGTTGATGATCTGGCAGCCGCGGCATATTCCCAGTATAGGTTTTTCATATTTTATTGCTTTTTTTAATAACTCAAATTCGAATTTATCACGTGAAATATTGGGTGAAATGGAGCCGTTATCCTGTTCGCCATAAAAGAACGGAGTTATGTCTTCTCCTCCAGCCAGTATAAATCCGTCAGCACGAACCGCTATCGCATCTGTTTCAGTTTCGTTATCCGTACACGTCAGAAGCAGCGGTATCCCGCCAGAGGCACTTACCGCAGCGCATATCTTTTCTGTAAGGCGTGAGAGAAGCCAGAAATACTCAAGCTTTTCGCCCTCAATATCGTACAGTCTCTTATCAGCATGGAAATGATAAAATGGATTGCTTGCTATAGCTATTAAAGGTCTGATTTAGATCCCCCCTGTGACTTTGCCTGTTATATTATGGATTATACATAATATGACAGCAGAATGAATTTATCCGATGACTTTAGGTTTAAGCTGCGTTTACTCCAATCTTTATACAAATCTCAGATCTTATCTCAGAACATCTCCTGATCCCAGTGTTTATGGAGCTTTCAAGGGAAGTTCCCTTAATTAAACTGGTTATCATTGCTTCTGATATCCCGCCTTTAGTTGAAATGTTCTCAAGGGAGCTATGCTTGTTATCAGAAGAAGCTGAAGCAAGTTCGTCTTCAATCCATTTGCCTAGTTCGTTATAAAAAGAAAAACGTACTGTCATTTCTGACAGGGTTTTCTTTTTCTCTGATTCAGATATTTTTATATTCATCAGTATAGGCGGAATACATATTCCAGCAGTGAAAGCATCTATCTCATCTTCAGATCGTATCTCCAGACTATTTATACCGGAAAGTTCGATGATTGCCTTGGCCTCATCGACAGCAGGGAAGAGGACGGAAACTCCCCTGCCTGCTGTGATTGTTTCAGGACCGCTGCACATTGCCCTGCAGACGCTGCAGCTAAAAATATTTTTAAGTATCTGAAGGGGGAGGGCTGCCATAAAGGAGATCACCAGAGCATCTTTTCTGACATAGTTGTCAGCTATTTCCCGGAGGTCCTGAGGCCTTGTCGCGAGGATAATAATATCTGCACTTTTCATGAGACTTACTGTTTCAGCGAGGCACTCTTCTACAACCATGTCAACAGCCCTGGCAAGGGTTTTGGGGTTTCCCCTGAATGAGATCATAAGATTCTCTTTTGGGAAGCCGCCTCTTATCATCGACTCAACTATTGAACTTCCAAGATGCCCGAACCCGACTACACCTATAGTTTTTTTCTTTATATTTTTCATTGAAATCATTTCCTCCCGTTTTTTAAATATGTCAACAGCAGGCAGCCTATGTTTATCTGCTGCTGTTTTGGGTTGAAAGCATCATGAGACTGTCCGGCGGCTGATTGATCATGCCGCTCTGACTTGCTGCTTATTTTTGTGATCAGTGGTTTTAATTAAGGACACACGGCGCAGAGCCGCGCATCGGAGAAAGGTTTTATCTAAGGACGAGGTCGCGGTCGCGGTGATTCTATTTGCAGATATAGATCAGAAGATTTGAGACCTGCTGAATATGCTGCAGTGTTATTGATGAATAGGCTTCGGTTATCAGACATAAAATCACTCGCCTTCGTTTTCAGGATAATGAAGGAGAAGATACTATCTTTCAGAGATAAAGTCAACCACAAGATGAACAGAAGTAAGGCAAATGAACTTTTAAATCAGCGGTGCGGAGTCTTTTTCTTTATTTTGTTTATTGCATAAAAGGATTGGATCTTTGTGATTGCCGCTATTTACTGCAGATTTGCATTTGAACAGAAGATAAAGATTTGGCAGGATCATTTTATATGCCGGAGGTCCTTAGCAGCTAAATATGCGTAAAAAGACACCATTCGTTTTTGGGGAATGGTGCCTTTTAAGCTGAGATTTATTTTGATGGGCGTCTGCTTCTGCCTATACAGTAATATTCGAAACCAAATTTTTCCATTTCCGATGGTGTGTAAATATTTCTTCCATCGAAAAGGACTGCGTTTTTCATGAGAGGAACAAGCTTTTCCCAGTCAAGTGCTTTGAATTCAGGCCACTCTGTGACCAGAACAGCAGCATCAGCTCCTTTCAGCAGTTCTTCTACAGAGTCCGCATATCTGACATCCTTTGGAAGTACGATCCTGGCTGAATCCATTGCGATCGGATCAAAGGCTTTTACTGATGCGCCGCAGTCAAGAAGTCCTCTGATAAGGGATATAGAGGGAGCTTCCCTCATATCATCGGTATGAGGCTTGAAAGCGAGTCCCATTACAGCGATCGTGAGGCCTTCCATGCTGCTGCCGAATTTTTCCCGTACCATGAGCTGAAGCAGTTCCTTCTGCTTGCGGTTTACTTTGTCTACTGCCGAAACCATTGTCATGTCGAGCCCCTGTCCTTCGCCAATGTGGCAAAGGGCCTGGACGTCCTTGGGAAAACATGAACCGCCGTAGCCGCAGCCTGCGTTCAGGAAAAAGCTTCCTATGCGCCTGTCAGCGGCGATGCCTTCCTTGACAGCAAGTACATCTGCACCCACTTTGTCGCATAGCTGTGCGATCTCGTTCATGAAACTGATCCTCGAGGCCAGCATTGCATTTGCTGCGTATTTTGTTATCTCTGCAGAGGATGGATCCATAAAGAAAAGTCTATCTTCTGAAACAAAAGGGGTATATAGTTCGCGCATTACTGAACGAGCTTCGTCCGATACTGCTCCTACGACGACTCTGTCAGGGTTAAGGCAGTCTTCTATAGCCATTCCCTCTTTGAGGAATTCAGGATTTGAAAGCACTTCAAGGTTTATCTTCTCAAGCCCTCTCTCATGCATATGTGCTATTATGCGTTTCCATAGAAGAGTGCCAGTGCCGACAGGTACAGTTGATTTGACTACTATGAAGCATGAATGGTCTATACATGAGCCTATGCCGTCCAGTGCATTGAGGACCTGCGCAAGATCCGCGCTTCCATCGCTTGAAGGAGGCGTTCCTACAGCTATGAAGCAGAGCTGGGCATTCTCAAGTCCTTCTTTGATCTCAGTCGAAAAGGAGAGCCGTCCGTTTTTCATGTTTTTTTTGACCAGATCTTCAAGTCCGGGCTCGTATATTGGAATGATCCCATGTTTCAGATTTTCTATCCTTTTATTGTCAATATCAACGCAGCAGACCTCGTTTCCTTTTTCTGCAAAACATGTTCCTGTTACGAGTCCCACATAGCCTGTTCCTACAAAACAAATTCTCATATTTTACGGTCTCCTCAGCTTTTCATTGTCAGCATTGTTATCCCAAGAAGTATCGCCCCTATGCCTGCTATCCTCATAATCGTTATCTTTTCTTTGAATATGAAAAAGCCTACGAAGAGAAGGATCAGGTATACAAGCCCGGACATCATGGGGTATGCTAGCGTCAGGTCTGTCCTTGAAAGGGCTGCGGCCATAAAAAAGAACGAAATGCCGAACATGCCGAGCCCGAGGATTATCCAGGGGTTGAGCAGTATTTTAAGTATGCCTGCTATCAGTCCGGAAGAGAGTATGGCTGAGTCACCTCCGTAGGCATGTTTCATAACGGTGCTTCCAAGAGCGTTTGTCATTGCTGATGCGATCAGGAGCAAAAGGCTTATCCTGTCCATTTTTATTCATCCTCCTGTAATGCAAGAGTTCCTGCCCGTCCTGTAATGGTGTCAATTCTGATATTGCATTTTACGGGAACAGACTCTATAGCGTAGTCAGCAAGAGTATAGAATGCTGTTTCACTTTCCTTTGCCTTAATAATAAATTTTTCAAATACGCCTATCTTTGAAAGTCCTTCCATTTCAGCGTGTACAGTCAGGACATTCCATTCGTTATTCATTCCTTTCAGCCATACATCCGCTATTGAATCATCATTTATTCCCGGAAGGCCAAGTATCTCGTCCATTGTCGGAAGGGTGGTGGGTATCTGCACGGGGGAATATGCCCTACCTTCGAAAACTGGTATAAAGGGGGATCGTCCTCTTGTATCGCTGCAGTATCGAAGTCCTGTTTCCTCCTGTGCCTCAAGGCTTACGGAGGATATCTGCCATCCCGGAGCTGCGCATGAAAGAGGTTTTTTGCCGGAAAGTTGTTCGAACATTTCTGCAGACCTTTCAAACAGTGATAAATATTCACTTTTTGTTATCCTGGGCAGCTCATCCTGAACATAGACGTGATCCCATGCATGTATGCCGCAGTCATGTCCTTCAGCGGATGCTCGAACAAATATACCGGGAGCGGACGGCACTATCATCGGTGCAGGAAGTAGTGTTCCGTACATAAGAGTTTTTATACCGTAAGTAGAAGGCGCTTTGGTCCTCATCATTTTTGAGATGAAGCCTTTTCTGAAGATCCTTCTTATTGCTTTTCCTGAATTGTCAGGCCCGAATGAGAAAAATACCGACGCTTTAATATTGTGTCTGGCAAAAAGGTCGAGCATATGAGGAAAACCTTCACGGTATCCGCGCAATGTATCGATGTCGACCTTGATCGCAAGTTTTTTCAATTCAGCGTCTCCTGATCTGCGTACCACGAAATAGTTCTGTTCAGCAGATCCCGCATGCCTGTCCTCGGTGTCCAGCCAAGCAGGGTTTCCATCTTTTCCACAGAAGGCCGGCGATCCTGCATGTCATCGTAAGTCTTTCCGTAGTAAATATCGGCAGATATGGCTTCCAGTACGGTTTTTTCTGCCTTTTCACGGTAGACTGGAAATTTTTTCATTTCATCAAGAAGCATTTCTGCCAGTTCCTTTATGGAGTAATTGTTGTCTGGGTTTCCGATGTTGAATATCTGGCCGTTGGCCTTGTTTTCTTTATTTTCTATGATAGCGATGAGACCTTCGATACCGTCTCCTATCCAGGTGAAGCTCCTTCTCTGTTCGCCGCCGTTTACAAGAGATATCCTGCTGTGGACGATAACGTCATAAATCATCTGGGTGATAGAGCGGGCCCTGTTCTCGCTGGCGTCTTTAAAAGTGTCAAGTCTTGGCCCGACCCAGTTAAAGGGGCGGAAGAGCGTGAAATTAAGCCCCTCTTCCTGACCGTACGCGAATATAAGCCTGTCCATCATCTGCTTGCTGCAGCTGTATATCCATCTCATTTTATTTATAGGGCCAGTTATCAGCTGGCTTTCATCTTCCTTTAAGCTGCTTTCGCTGCTCATCCCGTATACTTCAGAAGTTGAGGGGAAGATTATTCTCTTCTTGTATTTTGAACAGAGCCTAACCATTTTGAGGTTTTGCTCAAAATCAAGTTCGAAGGTCCATATCGGTTTCTGGAGGTAGTAGGCAGGTTTTGCAATGCCTGCGAGCGGAAGTACGATGTCTGATGATTCGACCTGCTCCTCAAGCCATTTTTCGTCCTTAAATATATCTCCCGACGTAAACTTGAAATTCGGAGATCGCATGAATGGTTCCAGATTGTCAGATTTAATATCAAAACCCTGGACATGCCAGCTGCTTTTGGCAGATATGGATTCCATCAGATGTGTACCGATAAAGCCATTGATGCCTGTGATAAGTATTTTCATATTTTTTCTACATCCCTTTCAGGTTCGCCTTCAGGCTGGATGCTGAGTATTCTGAGCAATCCGCCGCCGGTTCCTACAAGCATAGGAGTTTTTGATTTGATCCTGCCTGGTTCATATGTTCCCTCTTCAGGTATAGCTTTCCAGATAAAGAACTTTTTCCCTTCCCAGAGAGCAAATGCTCCAGGGAAAGGGTGTGTAAGGGCCCTTACACAGTTGTATATTTCAACTGCTGTTTTGTCCCAGTCGATCTTCCCGTCTTCAGGTCTGCGTCTGCCGAATTTAGTCGCCATTGATTCGTCCTGCGGATACCTTTTTGCAGTTCCATTTTCAATTGAAGGCAAGGAAGACATAAGTATCTCACGTGATGCTTCAGTTACCTTGAGAAAGACATCAAGACCAGTGTCATCGAAGTTAATAGGAACGGATTTCTGTGAGATGATGTCACCCCTGTCG
>JAQVPO010000267.1 GCA_028702015.1 Synergistaceae bacterium
CTGGTTTTTGTTTCTTCATCCGGAATAGCTGTCAGAGCGATAGCTCCTCATCTTAAAGGCAAAGATAAAGATCCGGCTGTTGTTGTAACTGATGAGAGAGGGCTTAACGTTGTTTCCCTTCTGTCAGGACATATTGGGGGCGCCAACGAACTTACTATCAAAATATCAGAAATTATCGGCGGGCATCCTGTTGTCACAACAGCTACAGACGTAAACGGCATAGTTCCTCCTGATTCATGGGCTATCCGCAACAACTGTGCTATAGAGAACCTTTCAGATGCGAAACGAGTTGCTGCTGAACTGATAGCCGGACATAGTGTAGGTGTGGCTGTTACAGATGAACTCCAGACTGCACCATTTCCTGTTACGTTATGGCTGCGTCCTAAAAATCTTATCCTTGGAGTAGGCTGCAGGAGAGGAACTGATCCCGATCTGCTCCATCAGCACTTTCTGGATTTTATGGAAAACAGCGGCTACTCACCTTTATCTGTGGCATCAATAGCTTCTGTTGACCAGAAAAAGAATGAGACTGCGATAATAAAACTGGCATCGCATTACAAAATCCCCTTTAAAACATTCTATGCATCGGAACTGATGGCGCTTAAGGGAAACTTTACAGTCTCTCCTGCTGCCATTGATGCAGTAGGAGCCGATAATGTCTGTGAGCGGTCTGCCCTTGCAGCCTCCCTGGGAGGATATATGGTCCGTCTCAAGACCAAATATCCCGGAATAACCTTTGCCCTTGCAAGAAAAAGGAGAGGATAATTTATGGACATTAACATTTTCGGACTTTCTTACATCGTGATTTATGAAAGGTTTATGAAGGAGATCCAATGAATGGAAGCAGATATACAAATTGATGTCCTGTATAAAAGAGGGTTGTTTTTTCGCTGGACTAGAGCTTTAAAACGAACGTGGTTCTATCAGAATTGAAGAAAATTTCCGTGCAGGGACAGCTTGCCTCATCATGATGAGCAAGCTTCTCTTCTCATTAATGGAAAGGATTGATATTGTTATGACAAAAGGATGTTACTTTGTTTTTTCAAAGGCGGCTGTCAGATGATATATGTTATAGGGTTAGGCCCTGGTGGTCCGGAGCAGATAACACCGCGGGCTCTCGCCGCATTGGAAAAATGCGACATCATAGTCGGTTATAAAACATATATTGAGCTGATAAAACCGCTCTTCGACGGTCGTAAGGAGCTGGTTTCATCATCAATGAAAAAAGAACGGGAACGCTGTGAAGAAGTGCTTTCACTTTCTCTTTCTGGACATACCGTTGGACTTATCTCGAGCGGTGACCCCGGAATATACGGAATGGCTGGAATAATGCTTGAGGTGGCACAGGATAAGGCCGATATTGAGATAATATCCGGCATAACTGCAGCTGCCAGTTCTGCTGCAATACTCGGTGCACCTATTATGCACGATTTTGCCGTAGTAAGTCTGAGTGACCTGCTTACCCCGTGGGAGCAGATAGAAAAAAGGCTCATTGCTGCTGCGGATGCCGATTTTGTAATATGCATATACAACCCTGTCAGTCACGGCCGTCCTGACCATCTTGCCAGAGCCGCTGAGATTCTTATGAAGAAGCTGCCAGCCGACAGGATCGCAGGGTGGGTACGGAATGCAGGCCGCGATGAAGAAAATTATGGGCTGACTACTCTGGCCTCTCTCCCTGAAGCCCCTATTGATATGTTTTGTACGGTCATAATAGGAAATTCAAATACGCGCGCAGTGTGCGGACGCATGGTGACACCGCGCGGATACAGCGGAAACTGATATGCAGAAGCGCGTATTGATTTTTGGCGGAACTACAGAAGGACGGGAGCTCACACGTTTTGACCTGCCTGCGGTCTACTCGGTTGTTACTCCATATGGAGCCGCATTGGCGGCTGAAAGGGAAAATCTTGAAATTATTGTAGGACGAATGACTTCAGACGAAATGGAAAGTCTTATCCGGAAATCTGACATAGTGTGTGTTATCGATGCAACACATCCCTATGCGTACGAAGCCCATGAAAATATACGCTCTGCCTGCTCTGCTGCGGCTGTTCCGCTGATGCGTGTCCAGCGCAGAAAAATTGCTGCTGAAGACGATATTGTACATGTCGGAAGCATAGAAGAAGCAGCCCGTTACATTGAAGAAAACACTGGTAACGTGCTTCTGACCACAGGGAGCAAGGATCTTGAATCCTTCAGAATTGTCAGCGTACGTGCACGTCTTTTTGCACGGGTGCTTCCTGATCCGAAAGTTATTGAAAAATGTGCTGAATGCGGTTTTGACAGCGGACACATCATAGCTATGCAGGGACCTTTCAGTGTCCGTATGAACGAAGAAATGATCCGCCTGACAAACGCACAATGGGTCGTTACAAAAGACAGCGGTGTTGTCGGCGGCATCAGGGAAAAAATTGAAGCTGCGCGAAATTGCAAAGCACAGGTAATCATGATAGAACGCCCGCAGGAAGGAGGACAGAGTGTCCAGGAGGCATTGCTCTGGGCACGCATGGAGCTTGGACTTTCTGGGGCCCCACTAATTCCTATTCTTACAGACATTGAGGA
The DNA here is from genome assembly GCA_028702015.1 of Synergistaceae bacterium. GTDB lineage: Bacteria > Synergistota > Synergistia > Synergistales > Synergistaceae > Caenicola. Next base: position 2,566 of record JAQVPO010000267.1, read on the forward strand.
ACGCAGTATCCCTGAGGCTGAGGCTGAATGAATAAT
>JAQVPO010000268.1 GCA_028702015.1 Synergistaceae bacterium
TATCCAAAGTTTTGCTAGAATAGCGCTTAATCAAATAATAACACCTGATACTATGATAGTTGCCTTTGACGCAATATGCCAGCCTGAGGAAAAGCTTTTGGTTATTGATGGTTTGCCGCCCGGCTATTTTGAACTGCCGCATGCTATCAGCCATCGTTATGAAAAGGAAGCGGAAGAAATAGTTACAATTAAAATGGACGAGCAGGAGTATGATATCTTTTACCAGTCAATCCTCCTGCAGATCACTCTGAGTGCGCTGCATATAATTTTTAGCTCGATTCCCACCAGGCACATCCAGTGGGTAGGCTTTAACGGCTGGGTTAAGAATGATAACACCGGGGCAAGTCAGGGCTCCGCATCCTGTATTCTAACTTGCAAAGCGGCAAGAGACATTTTTACCGCCTTCGATCTCACGAAGAGCTCACCGGCGGACTGCTTTCTGGGGCTTAAAGGAATGCTGGCGGAATCCCCTCAAGGGACAGTCGCGGTGAGGCCCATTGTAAGCATTGGGCCTTCATCAGACTCAGGTGGGGCCAAGCAGGCTCCTGATCATTCAGAAGCCGTGCCAAAACCGCCGGAGTACCTGCCAGGTGAGTTCAAGCAGGTTACCACAAAAATTGTGGGCGAGATGCTTGAACAAGTAGAAAAAGCCTTGCTTGAGGGCGCCAGAGACAGAGATGATGTGATCCATTAGATTACCATATATACATTTCAGCACGAATTATGTCTGAAAATTCTGCAATGTCATTCGTTACAATTTACACCATCATGTGGTACTATAAAAAGAAGGATCATTACCGCATGGAGGGGTTGCTCTATGGTAACAATGCTGCAAGATCTCGTGGAATTTTACGAAAAACTGGATCAGGCTCTGCAGCCATCCAAACAGATCTGCGGAACCTGTGGTGAGTGCTGTATCAAAGCGTCCATGCTCAGAATCTATCCACTGGAACTGGAAAACATCAAGAGGTACGTCAACAATGAATCTTCGCTAAAAAAATTCGTTGATTTTGCCAACAACGTGGTTGTTAAAATTTGGGGCAATGTTGAGGGGCAGTGCCCTTTTCAGACAGGCCTGCTTTGCTCGATTTACCCTGTTCGGCCGTATTTCTGCCGGATTTACGGTCATTATGACTACCAGGGTAAGAATCTGCTGGACGGGTGTGTGTACAGGGGACACGCTACTGTTTATACTAAAAAGGAAGAACTCCCCCTGCTGTATGAGCTGGAGGAATTATCGGATGCTTTTGCTTCCCGGCAAGAATTGGTTACACTAAAATAGTATTCACACGATTACGATATGCCTTTGGCAGTTTTTACGCAGTTGCAACCATCTCTTTTTGCCGCGTACATCGCCCGGTCAGCCGCATAGATCAGGGATAATGCTGCGTGCATTAATTTTCTGCAACATTATCCCTTTCACAGAACCGGACGTACGGGCCACGTTATCCGGCTCATGATAAACTTCAGTCACTTCATCTCCCAGAAGTGATGCAAAATGCCAACATTGTACGAAACTAGATTGATCAGTCCAACCCCATGGGTTTTACTCTACATTCAGAGATGGCTCAAAGCACCTTTTCTAATGCCAAATGGCACTGTCATTATCGGTATGCTTACGGACCGCCTTCATCAATAAATCATGGTCGATATTATCAAACAGGCCTTTGATATCGAACTCCAGCACCCAGTCATACTTCCAGCATCTCTGCCGGGTATTTAACCCACGTTCTTAAAAGCCTTTTTAGGCGCATTACAGATCGGGCACTTGTCCGGTGGTTCGTTTTCGGCAACATTACCGCAAACGGTACAGAGATAGTATTCAACTTCAGGTTTGGCATCCAGTGACTCAAGCGCTTTAGTATATAAACCGGCGTGTACCTTTTCAGCTTCATTGGCGTGATTAAAAGATGTCTTAGCCTGTTTTGCCCCTTCTTCTTCCGCTTTCGCAATAAATCCAGGGTACATCTGGGTAAATTCGTATGTTTCACCTTCGATGGCTGCTTTTAAATTTTCGGCAGTCGACTTTATAGCACCCGCTGCCCTGAGTTGGGCATAAGCGTGAATAGCCTCGGCTTCGGACGCGGCTCTGAATAACTTAGCCACGGCTGGATAACCTTCTTCATCAGCCTTTTTAGCAAAAGCGGCATACTTGCGGTTTGCCTGTGATTCGCCGGCAATAGAAGTCTTTAAATTATTATCTGTATCCATGTTTTCCCTCCTATACTTTTTGTCTTAATTATACCAACAATTTTATTAATAAATTCAATAAAATTCCTTAAAAATTTATTAAGCTTATTTGATTAAACAATTTATAAACTTACTGCTGCTTTTTTGATAAAAATGAGTTTATGGCTGCCAGTCTTTTCAGTGCTTCCACATCTGACCTGTCACCCGTCCTGACCCGGCGCAGAGCGTTTTCCAGGAGAGTTATCGACCTGTCGTAATCATGCCTGTTTACCGGATAGGGATGGCCGTCCTTGCCGCCGTGGGCAAAACTGTAGCGAACGGGGTCCTTGCTGCTGGCCCCGGCATTATAGACAACTTGGGCAACAAGGGCGAAAGCCCTTACCGTGGCCGGGCCCACTCCTTCCACC
>JAQVPO010000020.1 GCA_028702015.1 Synergistaceae bacterium
GGTAGATATACCCTCTTCAAGGAGAGCAGACGCAAAGCTCCTGCGCACTTCAGGATCAGCTTCTGCTCCGCAGTACTCATAGTCTATATCACGCAGTCTCTCCAGGTTCTTGCCAGGATTTTCTCTGAGTTCTGCCCTTATCGCGGGAAAGACTGCTTCATGCCATGTATCCCATATCTCGGCAAATATGTGCTCTCCGCTCATGACATCCGAGAGCAGTTCTTCCGGAGACTGATCCCAGAGATCATCCGGAGTCCTTCCGAAACTGCCTAGCTTCTCAGAGGCATTTCTGGATATTTCTGCCAGCTTTTCAGGGCCGTAATAATTTACAAAGTCCTTGAAATGTTCCTCGCTGAAAAGATCTTGCGCTCTTTCTGCCCATTTTTCAGAAACTATCATATTTATCCGCGGGAGTGAGAGTGTGCCTATCATCTCAGAAAAAGTCCTCCACCAGAGCTCTTCAGCCGGTTTTGAAACTATGGAGGCTCTTGGGTCAATATTGAGGGTCAGTCCGGATTCTCTTATGATCTTCATTGCAAAGGAGTGGATCGTGGAAATATTAGCGTCGTCGATCCTCTCTATCCTGCTTTTTAGATGGGGAATTTCTTTTTCGGACCTGCCGTTCCATTCGACAAGGGTATCTTTTATCCTATCCTTCATTTCCCTTGCAGCTTTTTCGGTAAAGGTCAGGACCAATATTTCATCTGCCGTGCATGTTTTGTCTGCAGACAAAAGCCATGCAAAACGCTGGGAAAGGGTCTGAGTTTTGCCTGTCCCGGCACCTGCGCTTACAACTGTGAGCGGTGACAGGCTGGTGACGGCCTCCAGCTGTTCAGGCAGTCCCTTGAGGTTGCCGTACATAGTGCTGAGAGTATCCGCTCTGTCAGAAATCATCTCCGTACCTCCCGGAATCTTCGTTCTCAGGGTCTTCCCTGTATCCTTCCCTTTTACGGCACATGACAAAGAATTCGCAGAATCTGCACATGGCGGATCCGTAGTTAGCAGGAAAAATGTCTCTTTTTAACGCTTCAGACATATCTTCCATCGTCTTCTGTGCAAGGCAAAGGAATTCATCAATGCCCTTTCTTGGCTTTCCTGCCAGGTAGGCATTTCGCAGTGCATCAGAGACAAAATAGCCGTAAAGGGATGCATCGCTGTGTCCGATCCATCCATAGCCCAGCGGCCGTTTTCCTGTCGTTCTGCTTATTATCACCGAATATGCCGCGAGCTGCAGGTCATTCCGGTGGTCACCGGACTTGTTGGATTTGTAGTCGATCACGACAAAACCATCGCTGAAGAAATCAACTCTGTCTGCACGCCCCTTGAACATGACCCCATTGACAACGTATTCAGGGAGCTTGTATTCCAGTTCCGTTTCTGTCCTGTTTTTCATCTCATCCGATGATTCGATCCTGTCAAGAAGTTCCGCCACGGAAGCAGTCTGCTTGATCAGGCTGTCTGCATGCCTTGCAAGTCTAGTGTCGGTCAGGAGTTCCGGGTAATAGTCAGAGGAGGCTTTTTCCCACTCTTTTTTTGAAAGCATGGCAAAGCTTCGCGGCGACAGAAGGTACTCTCTCCATGAACGCTCCCAGAGAGCATGGAGGAGAGATCCGGCCCTGAGCGGATCAAAAAGCTTCCTGCCGTGCTCAGGGAGCCTTATATTGTTCCTGCACCAGTATCTGTACGGGCATTCATTCCATTCGTCTATACTGCTCAGCGATACAGCAATAAGGCCGGATGATAAGGAATGTCCCTTTCTTGGAAAATCCCCCCTGTCCTTTTTTTCGGCAGAAAGAGGGATCTCCGCCCCGCTGAACCAGAATGATCCGTCAGAGGGCATTATATCGGACAGTTTGTATTCAGTGCTTCCGGCCCTTTCCCATTTACCGGGTCCAGCCTGAGGCATGAATAGAGGCTCTGTAAACTGAGAAGCTCCCAATGGACGGCCGCTCTGGTCAGTCATGGAGCGTGATATTATTGTCCCTTCAAGGGACGTTGCAATGAGCCTCCTGAAGAGAGCTTCCTTCTGCTCGATCTCCTCATGCAGTTCAGGGATATGAGGAGAGCCTTTTTCTCTGATCTCATCAGAAGGCATGTTAATATTAAATCTGCTTTTGCTTTCATTATCAAAAAGAGGCGACTCCCTGAGCTTTCCAGGCCATGTGCTGTAGTCGACATCGGTCATTATCCAGTAGCGATGCGCTGTAAGTACGGGCGGGATACCTGCGTATACTGTCATGGAACGGCTTTGGGGCAGCCTTATCGGCAAAGTAGCGCTTTTTCCCCAGTCGGAAAGGTAGTTTACCGCCTCTGATCCTTTTAGCTGTACCTTTGACGCAGGCCCTATGTCCTTGCTTATATCCTCAAGTATTTCTATTTTTTTCTCAAGCTCTTTTATAGAAGACGATATGTCCTTTAAAATTTCGTCCAGTTCAGGCGTTTCATCAATAAACCTGCCCAGCCTGTCCTGAAGATCAAGAGCGTTTATGAAATCAAGCCATATATTCATTATCTCAGGAGGAGTCCCTCCTGCAGAAAGAAGCCCGCAAAGCTCTTCAATACTCTCAAACATATGAAGTGACTTTCGGTTCAGCAGGGCTTTCCAGGCTCGGCTGCCCTCTGGAAAAGCAGAAAGAGAGAATGAAAGATCAAAGTCCGAAGATCTTAGGAGAGGGTTGGCCAGCATAAAGGCCGTACTCTCACTCTCCCAGCCTGAAACAAATGCGCCCCAGATCATTTGGGGCAGTTTTCCAAGCAATGTGTCACCTACGGAACCTCTTATCTGAATATTAAATGGGATATCGTATCTCCGAAGAGAGTTTTCTATCATGGGAAGGTGCTGCGCGGTCACCATTACTCCTATGTCACCGAAATCATCTATAGCTCCCAATGCGGGAAAAGCTCCTTTGCCATGCGCCCACAGAGCTGTCTCCCTTGCTATGGCATCAAACTGCAGCTGGCAGTCTCCCGCTGTAAGCTCAAATATGCGGGAGTTCCAGCTGGGCCTGTTCCTGTACTCTGCCCCAACCTGCACTATTGAGTCATGCAACGTTGCAAGTCCTGTTTCGGGCAGTAAAAATATTGTCTCAGCAATTTCTTGAAGTTCCTTAATAAGTCTTAGCTGGCTTCCAGTGAAAGTAAGGAAACCGGTTATAACAAAAGTGAGGTCTGAAACATCCTTTAAGGATGATGCGCCGGAAAGACATTCTCTTATCAGCGAAGCTATCTGCGCACTGTCAGCGATCCCGTTTTCTTCAAGGTATTCGGCATAATCTGAAAATAGTCTCAGAAGTATCTGTCCCGGCAATGTCCCAGACTCTGCGTTTTCTTCAAAAAGCCTCTCCCTGAGATCCTCCGGTGAGATATCCTCCCTCAGCAGTTCTTTTATATTATCCCCCAGCACTTCAGAAAAGCCCCTGTGAAAGATCCCTTCAGGCAGGTCATTAGTAAAGTCTGCTTCTCCCAAAAATTTATTCAGGACATAGGAGATTATCATTTTATGGTCAGGCGGATCAATTACACGTTTCGGCCTTATCTGGACCATCTGGGAAACTTCCCCGTAGAGATCGCTCCATGTACATATATTCGGCCTTGCTCCGAAAAATGATCCATTTCCGGAAATAAGATTCAGGATAGCCTCTTTATCAAGCCCTGACGGAACGATAAAGACAGTTTTGCTTCCGCCTTTCTCATAAAGAGCAGAAAGCCTCTTCTCTTTCTCTGAAATACTGTAATAAGTCTCAACTATGGGCATTTCTTCTCACGCAGCCAAGATATCCGTCAACACTCTGACACAGGAAAAAAGCCTCCCTTTCCCTGTCCTTCTCAGGAAGCTTCCCTATCTGCGCAAGTGCGGGGTCGTGTTTGAGAAGCGCATTGACTCCTTCATCAGTAGATGAACCGGCTGGAAGAGCTGAAATGATATCCTTCCATAAAACCATTTGATCCCTGGCCATCGTAAGAAGTCCCTTAGGATCATGGCTGCAGCCCGAATGCGGATAGCAGATGAGGTCCACATCACCAAGATCTATCAGCTTCTGAATTGAGTCCATCGCAGTTTCATAGAAAAATTTATGCGGAGTCGCAGGCCTCATAAAGATAGATCCGTCGGGAAGCTCAAAATAACAGCCCGCCGCTTCCCCCGGAAATAGTATCCTTGTCCCGTCAAGGTCATAAAGATATGAGCTGTGGTGAGGAGCATGACCGGGCGTATCAATAATTTTCAGCCCGTCCAGTTCTATGTCAGGATCTGCCAGGGCCTCTTCAGGAAGAGGTATCGGCATTCCGTACACATCACATAGATCCCCCAGGTTTTCCCTGCTTCCCTCTATAAGTTTTTCCGGATCAATGAGGTGGGGCCGTCCTTTAAGCGGAGCGATAATTTTTATGCCTGGAAATTTTTGATAAAATTGACCTGCCCCTCCAGAGTGGTCAAGGTGGACATGCGTGTAGAGCAGGTAGTCGGGACATCCGGCATCTATCATCTGAAGATCCTCGATAAGCTGCGGAATTGCGGAAGCCGGCCCCGTCTCCATCAGCACAGTCCTTCCTCGGGGCCTGTCATCTATATGCCATCCGATTATAAAAGATTCAAAACCTCCCCTTGGAACAGGCAGTATCACCTCTGTGAGTCCCTTGATGATTTCTTTTGTGTTCATTCGGCTCTCTCCTCCGGCGCACTCAGCAGGTCTGCAAAAATTATTTTGGTATGGTCAGTCTGATGACAGCATAGTCTGCATCGCTCTATTCACTCTGCGTCATCCAGTGCCTCAAGGACTTCGTCGAGCAGAGACTGGAACTTATCGCTGTGACGGTCCCTGGGATACCCAAGCTCTATCGGGATGGAAGCTTCTATTTTTCCTCTGTTCAGCACTATCACACGCGTTCCGAGCCTGAGGGCCTCCCCGACGTCATGTGTCACCATGAGGAAGGTTTTGCCTCCTGCCAGATATATTTTCGCCAGTTCACGCTGCAATGCCCTTCTCGTAAAATAGTCCAGCGCTCCTAGCGGCTCGTCAAGAAGGACTATATCAGGGTCGCACGATAAAGCCCTCCCGAGTGCAACTCTCTGCGCCATGCCCCCTGAAAGCTGGTGAGGCATCGCATTTCCGTACTCCTCAAGTCCGATCATCTTTAAAAGGCTTACAGCCTTTGAATGCATATCCTTCGCCCTGCCCTCATGATGAAATGGAAATAGGATATTATTTTCGACAGAAAGCCATGGGAGAAGGCGTGCTTCCTGAAAAACCATCCCCACAGGAAGAGGATGCTCCTCTCCGCATATCCTGCCCTTGAAAATTATCCTTCCCGCTGTTTCCTTTTCAAGACCTGCCAGGATCCTCAGCAGTGTTGTTTTGCCTGAACCGCTTCTGCCAACTATTACTATAAAACCGCCTTCTTCTATATCAAGATCTATCCCTCTGAGGGCATCGACATCCATGTCTTCAAGCTCATAGTTTTTTTTCAGACCCTCTATCTTAAGCCAGCTCACGCCTCAATACCTCTCTTCAGATAACGCTTTATTGCCCAGAGAAAACCGTAATCCAGAAAGGCCCCCAGCGCTCCGATAACAAATATGCCCATAAGTACGACATCGGAACGGGAAAGCTGCTCAGCGTCAAGTATCATATAACCCAGCCCTGAAGATGCCGCTACAAGCTCCGCAGCCACAAGGGAACGCCAGCTGTAGCCAAGCCCCAGCCTGAGCCCCGTAAGTATCGAGGGAACTGCTGACGGCAGGATGACATACTTGAACTGATCCCATTTTTTATAACCGAAGACTTTTGCTACCTCTATGAGCTTGGGATCACAGTCCCTTATGCCCTGAAGCACATTCATGAAAACGGGGAAAAATGTTGCAAGGATTATCAGTATTATCTTAGGAGCCTCTCCGATGCCGAACCACAGTATCAGCATAGGAATGACCGACATCGGCGGAATATGCCTCAAAAATTCAAGGGTAGGCTCAAGCTGTACAAGCAGTGCCGGAAACCACGAGCATACCAGGGCAAGCGAAAGTGCCATGACAGCCGAAAGCCCGAACCCCTTTATGATCCTTTCAAGACTGGCCCATACATGCTTCTGCAGATCCCCGTCCTGTATCGACATAACAAAAGAATCAAAGACCTTTTCCGGAGAAGGGAGAAGAAAAGCGTTCCACCAGCCTGCCATCGAACCAGTCCACCAGAGAAGCAGCAATACTGAAGGCAGCACCAGGCCGCTTGTCAGCAAACTATCTTTTTCAAACTTCATCCTCTCACACTCCCTTTTTATATTGTACATTTATTTAACTGATAAGCACAGTAAATTAGCCGGGATTATGTTAATCTATAATTGCATGCATCAAGGTCCGGAATGTTACAATCCTCTGGACAGGACTTTTTGATCACCGAAAAGAGGCAGATAAATTTGGGGAAAATAACATGGAAGCCAGGGACTATGCTTTATCCTATACCCCCGGTAATGGTATCCTGCGGCACTATGGAGCGGCCTAATGTCATAACAGTAGCGTGGACCGGAATAGTGAATTCCGACCCGGCTATGACATACATATCAGTCAGGCCCGAACGTTATTCACACGGGCTGATAACGGCCTCTTCAGAGTTTGTAATAAATCTTACAACGGAACCTCTGATGTGGACTGCTGACTACTGCGGAGTTAAATCCGGCAGGGATATAGATAAATTTTCACTCTCTTCGATTACGGCAGTACCTGCTTCACAGGTAAGCGCGCCTATGATAGACGAAAGCCCGCTCAGCCTGGAATGCCGTGTTGACCGGATACTCAGCCTGGGCACTCATGATATGTTCCTTTCTAAAATAGTCGCTGTAAACGCGGATGAAAAACTGATAGACAGCAGAGGCAAGCTGCATCTTGAGAATGCCCGCCTAGTTGCAGCAAGCCATGGGAAATACTTCTCGCTAGGCAGGCAGGTGGGCACCTTCGGTTACTCTGTCAGGAAAAAACAGGGAAAATGAAATCAAGGCTAACCTTCGCCTATTAATATTTTATAAAAAAATCACGATCATATGGAGGAATGTCAAATGCTGGTCTGCGCTATATGCGGGAAGGTACTGAAGGAATGCTGCGATCTGTTTCACGAGGCGGTCACGCCCGACGGGGAAACGGTAGTCGTCTGCAACGACTGTGCGATAGAAAACGATCTGCAGTTTGAGCCTGATCCCGAAGACAAGTAACCACTGCATGATTTTTTATTGTGCGCTTCCGGGAAAAGGAGAAGAAACCAAGACCTCAGTCACGATCATTTCCTGCTGTGCCTATTAAAAAATCGATCGGCAGGTGAGATATTCCCGCTCGCTGCAGCCCCGGCTCAAATTGACAGCCGAGCGGGATCATCAGCTGCACGAGTTTAATTAAGAAAATTCATTTTCCAATGAATTCCTCATACTCCATGGCCCTGTACTGTTCAGCAGGTTTTCCCGGAACCGCTATCGCATGCGCGGGACAAAACGCCACACATCTCTGACATGACTCACAGAGATTTTTATTGATGAAGGGGTACTCCCCTTTCATGCTGATAGCGCCCGCAGGACAGTTCTCCTTACACCTCATGCATTTGATGCATTTATCGTTATCAACCATTATCGGGAACATCCTGTAAAAGAACCTGAGGGACCTGCCGCTTGAAACCAGTCTGTACCACATTGACGGGATCAGAGGGATACCGCTCCCCCATGCCGATTTACCCTCGGACAGGCTGTCTGCAAATAACCTGGCTTTCTTAAGAGCTGAGGAGACCAGCTCGTTATTCTTTTCAACAGGGATAACTCCGTTGTTATAATTGCCTGGCATCAGGAACAATTCTGAACCTATCGGCGTATATCCTTTCTGCATTACAAGCTTTCTGAACTTTCCCTCTGCACCAAGTGCTGAGCCGCCCATCGTTGCCGTCATGAAGATCTTTCTGCCCTTGCCATTTGGGAGCGAGGCTATAAATTTCAGAACAAGCGGATATGACGAGAAGAAAGCGATCGGAAAAGCCAGGCCGATAACACTCTCTCCGGATATCCTGAAGGAATTGGATCTCCCTATCATGTGTAAGCTGACCTGGTTTCCTTTTTCCTCCAGCCTTCTGCCGACTTCCTTTGCAACTATAAGGGTATTGCCGGTCCCGGAAAAAACATAGTATTCAACCTTCATCCTTTATTCCCCCTGTATCTGAATATTTATACGAAGAGCGTTTTACGGCTATTATAGACATTTACTCCTATATAATAACAGTATATATAAAAGGCGAAGAATTTTTTCTATGATAAATACTATATTAAGGATAAAGGACGGCGTCAGACAATATGGACTATAAAAATTTATTTGATTTCAAATCTAAAAAAATCCTTATTACCGGAGGAACAGGAACATTAGGCTCTGAGTTCGCATACGCATTTGCAGCATGCGGTGCTGAGGTGGTAATTACCGGAAGAGATCAGGGAAAAGCCGCTAATACTTTAAAAAAATGCAGATATTACGGGAACAGATCAGAATTTATACAATGCGACCTTTCTGACATACAGGATATAAGAAATATGATAGAGAAAACATGCGGCATTCTTGGAAAGATAGATATACTCTGCAATCATGCAGGCTTTTCAATACACAGGCCTGCTGTCGAATGCACTGAGGAAGATTGGGACAGGCTGATCAGCATAGACCTTAAAGCCCCCTTCTTTACTGCCTGTGAAGCTGCCAAAGTAATGAAAGAAAACAAATGGGGCAGGATCATAAATACCGCTTCAGTCTCTTCGGCAAGGGGGCACAAAAATCTCTCTATATATGCGTCAGCAAAAGGAGGAATAAGCCAGATGACCAAGGTAATGGCAAACGAATGGGCGGCGGACGGAATCACAGTAAACGCTGTCGCCCCGGGTTACATACCCAGCGGGCAGACATCCGGGTTTATAAACGATGAAGTGAAAAAAAATGAACTTCTCTCCTGCATTCCGCTCGGACGTTTTGGAAAACCAGAGGAGATAGCCGCCCCTGTCCTTTTCCTGTCGTCTCCCGGTGCTTCATATGTCACTGGCCAGACAATATATATTGATGGAGGGAGACTGATAGATTAATCAGGAACATGCGAATCAAATATATGACAGGGCAGCATAAATTAAAGAGTAAACAATGATAAAAAACAGCCCCTGCCGGATCAACCGACAGGAACTGCGAATAAACTGTCTGCTTATGTTTATCTTTTTCAGATCAGCCTTACAACCATAGCGACACCCTGGCCTCCGCCTATACAGGCGCTGGCCATGCCAACGCTTTTACCCTGCTGTCTGAGGGCGTATAAAAGCGTGGTCAGTATCCTCGCGCCGCTGGCACCGATCGGATGCCCCAGAGCTATAGCTCCTCCGCGGACATTAAGACGCTCCATATCGAACGGCATCTTACGGTGACATGCTATTATCTGTGCTGCAAAGGCTTCGTTTATCTCTATCAGGTCCATATCATCTATCGTCATGCCGGCTTTTTCCAAAGCAATTCCCATCGCCTTTACCGGCGCGATCGGGAAATGTTCCGCATCGACTGCAACAGCTGAGTAGCTTAATATCTCGGCAACAGGCCTTAGTCCCTCTGCCTTGCTCCACCCGTCGCCTGCAACCATTACAGCGCTTCCTGCATCGCAGAGTGCGGAGCTTGAGCCGGCAGTTATAGTTCCGTCCTTTTTAAATATTACGGGCAGTTTTGCAAGTGATTCTATCGAGGTATCCTTCCTTGGAATCTCGTCTGTATCTAAAACAAGCTCGCCTTTTTTTCTGTCCCTGACGACCACCGGAACTATCTCATCCTTGAACAGTCCCTTTTCTATAGCACCAACAGCCTTCATGTGGCTCCAATATGAGAATTCATCCTGTTCAGAGCGTGTTATCGAGAATTCAGGCACAACGACATCCTCCGTTATCTCACCCATAAGCCGGCCTGCAAGAGGACAGATGAATCCATCTGCATGAAGAACGTCTTCCGCCCTTTTCTCGCCCATTCTCATTCCCCATCGGGCGTCCCTGAGTATATAAGGGGTATTTGTGGCGCTTTCCATCCCTCCAGCCAGGATAGTATTGGCATCCCCAAGCCTTATCCTGTCAGCTGCAAGCATGACAGCACGCAGACCTGAACCACATCGGATATTTACTGTGAATGCCGGGACCGACTGATCTATGCCAGCCTTGAACATGGCATTCCTCGCAGGGTTGGCTCCGACGCCTGCCTGCCAGCCATTGCCCATGATCACTTCTTCTACAGCATCGGCTGATGCGCCTGAACGCAGGATCGTCTCTTTCAATGCTGCCGCTCCGAGATCTGTTGCAGAAAGCCTGGAAAACTGCCCTCCGAACTTTCCTCCTGCTGTCCTGCAGGCACTGAGTATTACTGCTTTAGCCATATTATGCAACCTCCATTCCCT
>JAQVPO010000021.1 GCA_028702015.1 Synergistaceae bacterium
CAGAGGAAAAGAATATTCGGTTGGAGTGTGTCTTACCCTGTTTTTTAGAAAACGATAAGCCTTTGTCACATCGGTTATGCCTGGGTCGATCAGAAGTTTGGTCAAGATATACCCCCCTGTTCAGTATTATATTTTTAGATCATGGAAACCCTGAAGTATATGAGCCTGCATTTTATTAATAACAGACTTCTCATCGCGTTTCTTTATAGAATCAAGGATGCTGGTATGTTCACTCAGGCTGCAGTTGTTTTCAAAATCGAAATAATCTTCGTAAAGGGTCATGTATATAAGTGTTTGAGACAATGCTGTTTCAATATGCCTGCAGAGCACCTCATTGCCGCTGGCTTCCGCAATAAGCAGATGGAATCTGTTGTTTACATCAGGATAAGATTCAGATTTTTTTTCGAGGTATACCGAATTTTCATCATCTAAGTTTTCTTCAAGCCTGCGTATAAGCAGAGGCGTAATATTGGGCATTGCCTTTTCTATACCCCAAGTTTCGAGTTTGCTTCGAACTTCGTATGCATCAAATATTTCGTGCTTGGACGGAGCAGCTACCCATACTCCGCTGTTCTGGATCATGCTGACCCAGCCTTCAGAGCACAGTTTTCTTAACGCCTCACGGACAGGTGTCCTGCTGACTCCTATCTGATCAGAAAGGGCGTTTTCTGCCAGACGCTGCCCTGGCCGCAGTTCCTTAAGCATTATCATTCTTTTTATTTCTGAATATGCTAGACCTGCTGCGTTAAGTTCGATTTGTTTTCCCAAATTCTGATCCTCCCGAACCTGTTTTTGCAATTGCTAAATATTAGTTACATCTAGATTGACATCAATCATACAATAATTATAATCAGATGTATATCATTGGATACAATCATAAAATTCCGTAGGATATTAAGTAATAAATACTGCAAATGCTCAGATCTGGATAACTTATTTGAACAGATAGCATATATCCAGGAATAAGACAGGTGTCACCGCTTGCTGCTGAGCTTATTGTCCGAATCTTCTGTATAGTGCGTTTGGGGCAGCAGAAGAGATGATTTGGGTAATAAATCAAACAAAGTAATTATTCCAGTTTTCTGCCCTTTGCGAAGGACCATCCCTTATCTTCGTATATGGCATTTAAATAGAGAGTTTCACCGATTTTTTCATGTGTTACTGCTGTATGCTTGATATAATATTTTCAATTATGAAAAGGAGTGATCAGATTGCCATACCCGGTGCTTAGGGTTCACTTGGATATAATGGAAAACAATATTACGAAAATAGTTTTAAAAGCTGCTGAACATGGAATATCTGTCTGGGCAGTGACAAAAGGGCTGTCAGCTCCACTGCAGCTGGCTAGGATGCTTTCCGGCACAAAGGTCTCAGCGCTTGCAGACAGCAGGATAATGAATATCAGAAGGATAAAAGAGGATGGGATAAAGACACCTCTTGCCCTTATAAGGATTCCAATGCCTTCTGAAATCAATGATGTAATAGAACTTGCTGACTATTCTCTGGTCTCAGATCTGGGAACACTGGAGCTAATGTCAAAAGCCTGTGAATCAAAAAAGAAAGAGCATTCAGTTCTGCTGATGGCTGATATGGGAGATCTGAGGGAAGGCTTCTGGCCCGACAAAGCCGAGGCCATAGCCGCAGGTGTCAAAAATCTGAGTCCTGCCCTGAATATTGTCGGAATAGGTGTTAATTATGGCTGTGCAAGCGGTGTCTTACCTTCCAGAGAAAGCATGGAAAAATTTGTATCGTTTGGGGAAAAAATAGAATCTGAGCTTGGGAAAAAACTAGAAATATATTCCGGAGGGGCTACAACACGTTCATTGATAGCAATGGATGAAGGCCTTTTCCCGGAGCGCGTGAATAATCTCAGGATAGGAGAGGGCTATCTGCTCGGTTCAGACAAATCATCCGGAGTAATAGTACCTTGGCTGCGCCAGGATACTATGGAACTGGAGGCTGAACTGGTCGAAGTCCGCAGGAAACCGACCAAGCCGATAGGCGAAGTAGGAAGAGATGCTTTTGGCAACGTTCCCTGTTTTGAAGACAGGGGAGACAGGCTCCGCGGCATACTTGCCATAGGCAGACAGGATGTTAATATCGGAGGGCTGACCCCGCTGGAAGAAGGAGTCAAAATAATTACTGCTTCAAGCGACCACCTTCTTGTGGATATGGAAGAGTGTCCTGCAGAACATAAAGTTGGCGGAATTCTGCGTTTCAAACTGGATTATCCTGCGATGCTTTCTTCCTCCACATCTCCATATGTTACAAAAATATATGAAGGATGGTGCTGATCTATGCCGTATGAAGTTAGCATAACTGACATACTCCTTGCTGCGAGATTTCTGAAAAATAGAACAAGGCGCACACCCCTTGAATTTTCTCCGGCACTTAGCATGATTACAGGAGGAAAGGTATGGCTTAAACTGGAGAACCAGCAGGTTGCAGGTTCTTTCAAACCCAGAGGAGCCTTTAACAGGATGTTTGCCATGACAGAAGAAGAGAGACAAAAGGGAGTAATAACATGCTCAAGCGGAAATCACGCCCAGGGTATAGCAATGGCTGCCAGAGAACTCAGAACTAAGGCTGTCATCTGTGTGCCTGGGCAGTGTCCTCAGGTAAAACGCGAGGCTATACTTGAAAAAGGGGGCGATTTTGTAGAACTCCGTGTAATAGGCACATATTATGATGAGGCGGAGATAGAAAGCATGAAGATGGCAGAAGAAGAAAAGCTTATCTTCATATCTGCCTTTGACGATCCTTATGTGTCTGCGGGGCAGGGAACTGTCGGTCTGGAGATGCTCGAGGATGAACCAGAGCTTGACGTTATTCTCTGTCAGATAAGCGGAGCAGGCCTTATCCGCGGAGTTGCCACGGCTGCTAAAGCACTGAGACCTGGAATAGCAGTATGGGGAGTGCATGCGAAAGCTAACCCTGCATGGCCAGAAGCGGTAAAAAAAGGCGAGGTCAGGATGGTCAATGAGGAAGTCAGCCTGGCGGATGCTCTGGGCGGCGGAGCATGTCAAAACCATCTGGATTTTGTGCTCAATGAACTTGAAGGGCTCTTAGCTGTATCAGAAGAGGATATTGCGAAGGGTATCCGGTTTATGTTTGAAAAACACCATCAGCTTGTTGAGGGAGCTGGCGCCATCGGAGTCGCAGCAGTTCTTGCCGGGGAAATTGACCTTAAGGACAAAAGAGCCGGTATCGTAGTTTCCGGCGGCAATATAGGAGAAGAAAAATTACTTGCGGCTCTTCAAATAGGGAGACAGGTGATATAAAAATGTATAAGCTTAGAATAATAGACTCAGCACAGTTCAGATCGTTGCTGACAATGGATGATGTCATCCCGGGCGTAAAAGAGGCGTACAGGCTTTTCTCCTCCGGCAGGGCTGGGCTTTTCCCTATCATTACACATGAGTTTGATCCTGGGAGAACTGATATGGATATCAAATCCGCATATATGGACGGCGCTGGAATATACGGGCTTAAAATTCTTGGATGGAACAGGGACAATCCATTGTCTCTCGGTGTTCCTGCCCTTGCCGGGCTGATAATAGTCATGGACATAGAACGGCAGCAGCCGATAGGTATTCTGGAAGCTACTCCTGTAACATTTTTAAGGACCGGTGCAGCAGGTGCCATTGGGGCGGAAACCCTTGCGAGACAGGATTCTGAAAATGTAGTTGTGGTCGGTTCCGGAGCACAGGGCAGAGCACAGATAATGGGACTCTCAAAGGTGATGAAGAACATCAGAAACATAGACGTTTTTGATGTGAATGACATTTTCGCTATAAAGATGGCGGAAGAGATATCAACCAGCTATCCAGGAATAAAAATAACTGCCAGGAAGTTTGATTCTCTTGAGGAGTATGTCAGGAATGCCGATATAGTGGTTACGTGTACTCCTTCAAAAAAGGCATTGATAAAAAATGGATGGCTTAGAAAAGGCTCTCATATAAACACGATAGGGGCGGATATGCCTGGCAAGCAGGAAATCGATCCAGGAATAACTGCGGCAGTAAAAGTTTTTGGCGATTCAAGATCGCAGGTGTCTCAAAAGGGTGAATCACAGCATGCAGTTTCTATGGGTATGATAAAGCCTGAATGCATAACTGAGATTGGTGAGGTTCTTAACGGCACGAAGGAAGGAAGAATTTCTGCAGATGAAATTACGATGTTTGATGCTACAGGAATGGCACTGCAGGATCTAATTGCCGCGAAAGCAGCACTGCATCAGGCAGAAATGCGTAGCATAGGTACAGTTGTGGAGATGGAGCAGTAGAAAACTTTTAATATACTGCCATTGTGCCATCCCCTTATAGGGGCATCAATAATGATAACCAATTCAAAGAGGTAGATATTATAAATGAATAATAAATATTGGCGCGGAGTTGCTATGACGCTTATTGCCGCTGTATGCTGGGGTATAATGAGTCCTATAGCCAAGGTACTTTTAAATGCGGGAATAAGCCTTATGTCAGTTATGGCTTTCCGTGCTCTTTTTGTTGTCAT
The DNA here is from genome assembly GCA_028702015.1 of Synergistaceae bacterium. Classification (GTDB taxonomy): domain Bacteria; phylum Synergistota; class Synergistia; order Synergistales; family Synergistaceae; genus Caenicola. Next base: position 4,516 of record JAQVPO010000021.1, read on the forward strand.
CACATCGGGACCGCTCATATATTTCAGCAAGGGTATGAAAGCGTTCAGGCCGGAACGTAGGATGCTCAATTTCTATCTGCTCTCTGGGATACTATCTGTTGTATTTTCCGGAGGAGGATTTCTGATGTCTTTGAAATATCTTTCGGTACCTGAAGCGCTTATCCTTCATTACACGTTTCCTCTTGTGACCCTTATGGGTTCACTTTTCATAACCCATGAGAAACCGACTTTTCTCCAGGTGATATCGGGTTTTCTGATAGTATCAGGCGTTTATTTGGGAATGGTAGGAGGGGAAAAAACATTTTCGGGGATCTCGATCCCCGGATTAATGTGGGGGATACTTGCAATAATAGGAATTTCAGGACAGGCACTTGTTGCCCGGAGAATGTGCAAAGGACAGAAGACAGACCAGCTGATACTGCTCTTTTTTGCGCATCTTTCGGGGGGCATCGTATTAGTCTTGGGAAAAAGCTGGATGATGGGATGGACAGATCTATCAAATTTTACAGTGATGCTTTTCGGACTTATGGTATTACAGTCGTTTTCAGGAAGTCTCCTTGCTTACGGTCTCTTCTACACTGCTTTAAAATATGTGCCTGCTGCGACAGTGAGCCTGCTCTGTACGCTTGAAATAGTTGTTGCTGTGGGACTGACTGCCCTATTGCTTGGTCAGCTTCCATCTGTGCAGGAGATAACAGGCTGTCTTATAATTATTGTTGCAATTATCTGCGCAACAATTCGAACTTCTCAACGTGATGAGGGTAATATTTAATTAATTTTTAACCCCCTTTTTTAATAATTGGGTGTAAAATTAATGCGTTTTTCTGAAAGCGCATTAATTTATTTTACAGGAAGCCTGATTAAGGGGGAGATTTTATTGTCATCAGAAATAAAAAAAAGAGACGGTTTTAGTTCAACTCTTGCAGCACTTATGGTGGCTCTTGGGTCCGCTGTAGGTCTCGGAAACATATGGAAATTCCCATACATGACGGGTACAGGCGGCGGCGGTGCCTTCCTAGTGCTTTATCTCTTTTTCGTCTTTATGGTAGCTATTCCTATTATGATAAGCGAATTTGTGATCGGACGCCGTTCAAGGATGAATCCGGTAGGCGCTTTCAGGAAGCTGGAGAATACTACGAGTTCTCCGTGGTCGGGGATAGGTTTCATGGGTGCTCTCGCAGCATACCTTATAATGTTTTTTTACAGCTGTGTGGCTGGCTGGGTATATTACTATACATACAAAGCTGCTACAGGAGCCTTTGCAGGTATAACTGCTGAAAAGGCAGGAGCAATGTTCGGAAGCGCGATAGGAGCAGGCACTGCAGGGGGAAGCTTCTCCTCTGCAGCGGTCATTTCCCCGATCTTCTGGCAGGTCGTAGTTCTGTGTGTAATAGGAACCATCATATCTCTGGGAGTATCACGAGGTATTGAAAAGGCGATCCGTATTATGATGCCTATTCTTTTTCTGCTTCTCATCATATGTGCAATAAGGGCACTGACGCTCCCGGGGGCATCTGAAGGACTTCGTTTCCTTTTTCATGTTGATTTTTCCCAGATAACACCATCGGTAATGCTTGCGGCAATGGGGCTGGCATTTTTCAAGCTATCCCTTGGAATGGGAACTATGATAACTTATGGGTCATATTTTACGGATGATTCTGACCTTTCAACTGCTCCGCTGAAGATAGCAGTTGCTGATATCTGCGTATCAATGCTTGCCGGACTGGCTATCTTTCCAACAGTATTTTCCTTCGGAGTCGAACCTGGAGCAGGCCCTGGGCTTCTATTTATTACTATCCCGCTGGTTTTCTCCCAGATGCCTCTTGGACAGGTGCTGCTATTTGCTTTCTTCCTGCTGACATCTTTTGCTGCCAATGGAGCGATGCTCTCTCTTGTAGAGGTTCCTACCGTATGGATGTCAGAAGAATTTGATATGCCCCGTAAAAAAGCAGCAGTCCTCAACTGTGTGATCATAGCAGTAGTAGGCGTACTGGCGGCGGGTTCAGCAGACAGTTCCAGTTTCTTCGGCGGGATCAAGGTCATGGGAAGGGGTTTCTTCGATCTCTTTGACTTTATATCATCCAACATATGCCTGCCTCTGGGCGGCTTGTTCATTGCAATCTATACAGGATACAAGATGAAAGAAAAAGATCTTAGGGACGAACTGACAAATCACGGCAAGCTGAATAACGAAGGCAAGGTTAAACTTATCAGGTTTCTGCTTCGTTATGTGACGCCTCTCCTGGTTCTTATAATTTTCCTTAACTCTGTTGGGTTGCTGAAATTCTGATATACATCAAAAAATAAAATTCATATAACATAAAAAGCTCATGTCTGTTGTAAACTACATGAGCTTTTTATGTCAGGATGGATTGTCTGGGTTGTATGCTATTTCTTGTTACTTTTTTTCTCCTCAGAAAGTTTTTTCTCAATAATGCTGTCTTCTCTTGGGTCGCTTATAAAAGTCTTGTGAAGCCAGTTTGAAAGAGATTTTGGGGATGATGGTTCAGACTTTCCAGAGACATTGTCTTTGTGGAAACTTTTAGGATTAATATGTGTTTCTGTCTCCAGGTGTTTCTTTTTTAATGTCTTCAGAACCAAGCATATATCGTCTATATCGTTCTCGCTAAGCTCAGAAAATTTATATAGTTCTTTTATTATCCCTGCTACTACAGAGCTTTCTGATCTGCTGAGAGCGCTGGAATGCATCATCATGCTTGCAATTACACCTGTTAGCATGCTTATGCAGGCAAGCCCTACTACCATCAGGAACATTCCCACGAGTCTGCCTTCAGGCGTTACCGGCACAATGTCACCGAATCCGGTAGTACTTGCCGTAGAAAAAGCCCACCATATACTGTCTGAATAATTTCTGCCTTCAAAGCCTGAAAAAAGTATTGCTGCGACCACAAGTGCTGTCATTGTTACTGCAGCTGCGTAATGCAAAGGATTGGTTCTGATGAATCTTCTCTGTGTAACGAAGGTTCTTATCAGGTATGAAAAGAATTTTATTATGAAGATTATTTCAAGTATCTGGGCAGCAGCAGCAGACATATGGATATCCCCGAACAGCTGTGCAAGTAGGATGAACGGATACACTGGAATAATTGCGATTAATTCTGCAAGATGCCTTGTTAAAAAATGTTTTTTATTTTCTATTAAATGCATCCTTATCAGGAAATCAGCTGTAAAAACAACCCATATAAGATGATTTATCAGAAATATCATCTTAGGCTGGATGCTATATTTAAAAAAGTTCGCGCCCAGGGACATAAGCGTAAAAAGCGAGATAAGCGCCATGACCGGCAGCGTTATCTCGTAGATTTTTACAAGATGTCTTTTCTTTAGGCTACTTAACATTGTTTTCCAGTATATTGATATCCATTATTTTTCTGAGAGCATTGCCCGTGCAGCCCAAAGCCCTGATGCGGATGCCTGTATAACTCCTCTTGTTACCCCGGCTCCGTCTCCTGCTGCATAGAGCCCCTTTATAGAGGTTCTAAGGCCATTGTCGAGAGTTACCTTGAGGCTGTAAAATTTGACTTCTACTCCGTAAAGCAGCGTGTGTCCGCTGTTTACCCCTGGGATTATGTTGTCCAGCGCAGCAAGCATTTCCATAATACCAACCAGATGCCTGTATGGGAGCACGCAGGCAAGATCTCCTGGCTCTGCGCTTGTAAGGGTGGGTCGAACAAGTCCGCGGGATATGCGGTCTGGAGTAGAACGCCTCCCTTTTCGCAGATCGCCTAGCCGCTGTACAAGAATGCCGCCGCCGAGCATGTTTGCCAGACGGGCGATATGACTGCCGTACCCGATAGGGTCACTGAATGGCTTGGTGAATTTTGTAGAGACCAGTATTGCAAAGTTCGTATTTTCTGTTTTGCATTCATTTCCCTGGTTAGAGTGTCCGTTGACAGTAAGTATTTCATGGTGGCTCTGATATTCAGAAGTGACTTCACCATGCGGACACATGCAGAAGGTTCGGACTTTGTCATCAAAGGTAGGCGTATCAAGAATGGCTTTAACTTCATAGAACTGGTCTGTGATATCCTCAGCCCAGGCCGATGGTATCTCTACCCTTACTCCTATGTCTACAGGGAGCGACTCGATCTCAAGCCCGAGATCCTTCACTGTCTTTTCCATCCACGCAGCGCCTTCGCGTCCCGGAGCCAAAAGGACCCTGTCTGCGTAGACCTCTTTCCCATTGGCAAGCATAACACCTGCAACAGATCTATCGGGCTTTAGAAGGATCTTTTCTGCCATGGTATTGGTTCGGACTTCACAGCTGTCCTTTATAGTTTCATATATGGCTCCTAGAATGTGCTTAGATCTGTCTGTTCCCATATGACGAATTGTTGCAGGTATGATATCAAGCCCTGCCCTGAGGGCTTTTGCAAGGACATTCTTTGCAAGTTCTCCGCTCGGTTCGAAGAGAGTTTTGCTTGCACCGTGTTCCAGATAGACACGGTCTGCCTCGTCAATAAGAGAAAGAAGATTCCTGCGCCCGCAGTATTCTTCAAGATTCCCGCCGAATTCAGGAGTCAGTGTTAGTTTGCCGTCGCTGAATGCGCCTGCACCTCCCCATCCGCATACAACATTGCAGGGATTGCAGTGCACGCATTCAGGTGTCCCTGTTTTCATTGGACAAACTCTGGCTTCTATTGATCTTCCCTTATCAACAAGAAGAACTTTTTTTTTGTTTTTTGTAAGTTCAAGCGCGGCAAATAAACCAGCGGGACCTGCTCCTACAACTATTACGTCGTATTTGTCGCCCATCTTCTACTCCCCCAAATAAAGCATAAAATCGACCCTGATTAGTATAGCAGAAAAGATAATGTAAGCAGAAAGCACGTCAACATTGAGATTAAATAGTGATATTATTATACAGCTTAGAGTAGAGACAAGTTATTTTTATGGAGGGAATATAATTGAACATTAATAGATGTGAGAAAGGCTTTGATCAGGAAAGTGTTCAGGTGATCGGAATACTTGCTGAAGAAGCCCCGTCTGGGTCGTTGTGCCTGGAGCCGCTTGCAGGAGATATGCTGGAGTTTTGCCGCAGAGCAGTGATTAACGAGGACTTTAAAGCGAAGGCAGGTTCAGCAATAAAGATACCCGTCATGCATGGGTCAGTTAAATACGTTGTTGTACACGGACTGGGAAAGGAAAAGGGCAGCGTACATGAAAACATCAGGGAAGGAAGTTTTATGATCCTGAGGACTGCTGCGGCAAAAAAATGTTCAAGTGTGTTTATCAGCATGGCTGGAGTTCAAGATAAGGCAAATTCAAGAGCTGTTTCTGAAGGGGCTGTCCTTGGATGCTACAGGTTTGACAAGTATCTCTCTCAGAATGAGGATGAGAAGATGCTGTCTCCCAATAATATCTATGTTGCAGATGCAGATGCAGAGGGTCTGGAAGAAGGCAGGATACTTGCGGAAGCACAATGCTACACAAGGGATATAGCTAACGAACCAGGTAATGTAATAACGCCGGAGGTTCTTGCGGAGAAAGCCGAATTGCTGGCACAGGAGCTTGGTCTGGAATGTGAAATATGGGATGATGAAAAGATAGAGAAAGAAAGAATGGGAGCTTTCTACGCCGTAGGGAAAGGGTCGGCAAATCCACCAAGATTCATCGTTCTTACGCGTTTGCCGAAGGGAGAATGCAGGGGGCATGTTGCACTTGTAGGCAAAGGACTGACTTTCGACAGCGGCGGATTGGATATTAAACCGGCGGATTACATGACCACAATGAAGGGTGATAAAAGCGGTGCATGTGCAGTTCTCGGAGCCGTG
>JAQVPO010000269.1 GCA_028702015.1 Synergistaceae bacterium
CCTGCGCTGTATCCCCATTCACAGCAATCATATATCTCATCTTCAGAAAGCCTGTACCTTACAGCATTGTGATTGCTTTTTCTTATGCCGCAGTAATAGCAGTCATTACTGCAGAAGTTTGATATCTCTAAAAGCCCTCTTGAAAATATCTTTCTCCCAAAAATTGAGAGAGAAAGCTCTCTGGCTTTGCATGCGGCATATTCCCTCTCTTTGTCACTGAAAGTAGTCAGGAGCAAAACAATCTCTTCTTTAGGCATAGCGCCCTCTGCAGCAATAATATCTATCCTGGTCATGTTGTCCATATGATTGGCACTCCTTTCAGACCGTTTCTTCTGATTACTTGGATAATTCTATGAACAGCTTATCTGTCTGTATAAATTTCAAGTGAATCCTATCACGAACAATTTGAGCTAACAAGGATAAAACAGCTTATTATATCTTTGTTTTTTCTCAAAAAACAATATTGAAGGACCTTAATCCCTGACTTTATTTGACAATTCTTACTGTCCGGTACGATAATCAGGAAGGAAAGGCAGATGATCAAAATGTCTCACAGTACCAAAATGAGCTCTGGTTTCAACAATACCCGGCTGCGTACCCCAGACCACTTATCATGCTCTGGAATGTGTTCCGAATGTGTACAGGAATGTCCAGCTCTCTGCGAGATAGGACTCTCTTCAATAAGGGGGACAGAGGCTGCTTATCCCTCAAATCCGAATGGAAGCCAATTTGCTTCAGAGAAAAAATATCCTGTTGACTTTTCTGATTTCAACATCAACGGCAGGGCCTTCGGAGCACAAGGGCTTCCCGAAGATGCGGACATAGCACATCCTCTCAGCGTTGACCTTTCCTGCAGTTTCGGAATGATGTATCCGGTAGCGCAGAAAATACCTGTGATACTTCCGGCCGTAGCAAAACTCAACTGGCAGGACTACTATGCCGGAGCTGCAATGTCCGGAGTAACCGCTGTTATAGGAGAAGCAGTCGCCGGCAAGGACAGTGATGCTGAATTTTCTCACGGCAGGCTAACCTTTTCACCGCTGATAAGAGATATGGTCTCATGCTTCAGAACTTATGACAGAGGTTATGGAGACATTGTGCTGCAGGCAAATTTTGATGATATGTCATACGGAGTGCTTGAATACGCCATAGAAAAACTCCAGGTCAGAAGCGTAGAGCTTAAACTTGGACAGGCGGCCAAAGGAATACAGGCAATATCAAAAAAAATATCTTTTGAAGAAGCAAAAAAATTAAAATCAAGGGGACACCTCGTTTACCCTGATCCAGAATCAGAAGAAATCAACAAACTTATGTCTTCAGGCTTCAGCCCTGTTTTCAGAACTATGGGACGTCTGCCGATGTACACCAAGGACTCCCTTGTCAGCTGCATCAAAAGATTAAGGGACTGCGGGGCAAAAAGGGTAATGCTTAAGATCGGAGGCTATGACAGAAATGATCTGGAGCTGGCTCTTGAAGCATCATCTGAAGCATCTGCCGACCTTATTACTTTTGACAGTGCCGGAGGAGGAACAGGAAACAGCCCCTGCAAAATGATGAATGAATGGGGATTGCCTTCTCTCTATCTCGAAAGCATCATATGGGACATAATGGACAGGATGAAAAAAGAGAACAAACCTCTCCCATATGTTGCCATCACCGGAGGCTTCTCACTTGAAGAAAGTGTTTTCAAAGCACTTGCCTATGGTGCCCCCTACATCTCGCTGGCTGGGCTATGCAGAGCGCCTATGGCGGCTGCCATGTTCTCAAAGATGGTCGATGAGAGGATCAAAAAGAATGACATACCTGCCTCCTTGAAAAAATTTGGGACTACTTTTGACGAAATTTATTGTGATATGCAGGATCTGCAGATGATATACGGCAAGGATGCTGAGAAGTTCCCTGCCGGAGCAAGGGGAGTATTTTCATATCTGAACAGGTTAAGCTTCGGGCTGAGATTATTGATGGCGCTTAACAGAAAATTCTCCCTTGGGTATATTGACAGGACAGACCTGATCCCTTTGACTTACGAAGCCAAACGGCTATTGGAAGGACCATGGCTTTGATACGGGCTTATCATTAAAGCGACTGCAATAGCTATCAATTCAGATACGATGCGCGAATAAAAAGAGTCCGGCGGGTGACATCATGTCCATAAATCCCTCCAGCCGGACTCTTTTTTATTGCATCAGAATATAAAAGCTACATGCCCATATAGGCTTTACGGACTTCCTCGGAGCAGAGCAATTCCTGAGATGTGCCTGAATAGACTATTGATCCTGTCTGGATCACATATCCTCTGTTAGCTATTTCGAGAGCCTCCTGAACCATCTGTTCCACAAGGAGGATAGTGACTCCCCTCTTGTTTATCTCTATGACAGTCTCAAAGACTTTCTCAACCAGGCTTGGCTGCAGTCCAAGAGAAAGCTCGTCAAGAAGGATAAGTTTCGGTCTTGACATAAGTCCCCTGGCAATGGCGAACATCTGCTGTTCTCCGCCGCTCATCGTTTCTGCTGTCTGATTGCGGCGGTCTTTCAGTATGGGGAAAAGATCGTACATCTCT
>JAQVPO010000022.1 GCA_028702015.1 Synergistaceae bacterium
CTTTGTCCTTCAGGGCGGGGAGGACAGGTATTTCACAGATGACCTTCTTGTAAAAATAATCGGCCGAATAAAAGAAAAATATAATGACTGTGCTGTAACACTGTCGCTAGGAGAAAAAAGCAGGAGTTCATACAAACGGCTTTTTGATGCCGGGGCCGACAGATATCTTTTAAGACATGAAACGGCATGTGATTCTCACTATTCGCTTCTTCATCCGGAAGTACAGACGTTGAAAGAAAGAAAAAGATGTCTTTATGACCTTAAAGAGATAGGTTTTCAGACCGGATGCGGCATTATGGTCGGATCTCCTTTTCAGACGAAAGAAAATCTGGCGGATGATCTTCTTTTTATGAAAGGATTCGGTCCGCATATGGTTGGTCTGGGCCCTTTCATACCGCACAAGGAGACACCTTTCAGAGACGCAGCTGCAGGCAGCGCAGAAGACTCACTTTTCATGCTGAGTCTTGTGAGATTGATGCTTCCAAGAGTTCTTTTGCCAGCGACTACCGCACTGGGGACCGTGAGGTCGGATGGAAGGGAACAGGGGATACTTGCCGGAGCAAATGTAGTTATGCCAAATATTTCGCCGCTGGAATCACGCAAGAATTACCTGCTGTACGATAACAAAATAGGTACATCTGATGATGCCTCGGAGAGTCTCAGCTACGTAAGACAGAAAGTTGAAGGCATCGGTTATGAAATTGCAGTTGAACGCGGCGACTACAGATGATTTTTTCTGTTCTTTGACTGGCTGGACAGCCTATATTAGAATAGGAAAGCTGCGATGAATGGGGGAACCATCATGAAACTGTCAGATGTTATAGCTCTTGTAGAAAAAAGAATACCCCTTGAATGGTCCGAGGAATGGGATAATCCCGGACTTATTGTAGGAGATGCTGATTCAGAAATAGTTAAGATCGGTGTTGTTCTTGACGTGACTGAAGATGCTGTTTTGAAAGCGGCAGATTCAGGATGTCAGCTTCTCGTTTCACATCATCCAATTATATTCAGGCCGTTAAAGAATATAATCCCGGACAGACCGGCAGGCAAGGCGATTGTTATGTCCATAAAAAGCGGTATATCGTTATATGCGGCCCACACCAACTGGGACTCTTCACCAGAAGGGGTCAATTTTACGCTTGCAGAACTGCTTGGGCTTGATAATATTGAGCCTCTTGTTCCACCGGCAGAAGCATCCTCTTCATGGGGGATGGGAGCGGTCGGTGAACTTATGATGCCTATCTCTTTCAATGCCCTGATGCAGCTGATAAAAGAACGATGGTGCCTTTCATCAGATGCAGGATATGGCAGTCAGCCCGGCATGATCAGAAAGATCGCACTTGGAGGCGGTTCGTGCGGAGAGATGTGGGAACAGGCCGCGGAGAAGGGTGCTTCCTTTTTTATTACGGCTGATATGTCCTACCACGACAGACAGGATGCGCTTAACTCAGGTCTAAAGCTGATAGATGTTGACCATGGAGAGATGGAAAGGGCAAGTCTGTTCAGACTTAAGTCTGTAATAGAAAAAGAGACAGGGCTGGCTGTTGAGATCATCCCTGAGACGAATACAGAAAAAATTACACTGTAATAAGATCATCAGCATATTTTGCCGCTCCTGCAGAGGGTCGGCGTAACTTTAGAAGGGACAGTGGAACGAATGAACGAGAAAAAGAGGATATTCAGCGGGATGAGACCTACCGGCAAGCTTCATTACGGACATATGGCAGGTGCTCTTATCAACTGGGTCAAGCTTCAGAACGAGTATAACTGTTTCTGGGGAATAGTTGACTGGCATGCTATGATGTCGGATTACGCGGACTGCAGCAGAGTAAAATCAAACTGCAGAGAGATACTGCTTGATTGGCTTGCTGTAGGGGTAGATCCTGAGAAGTCTTCGATATTCATCCAGTCGCATGTCAAACAGCATGCGGAGATACACCTTGCACTTTCGATGATAACCCCTCTTGGATGGCTCGAGCGCTGCCCGACATACAAGGAACAGATACTCAACCTCCAGAACAAGGATCTTTCCACTTACGCATTCCTGGGCTATCCTGTGCTCATGGCAGGTGATATCCTCCTTTATAAATCATGGGCTGTTCCTGTAGGAGAGGACCAGGGTCCTCATCTTGAACTTTCAAGGGAAGTGGCGCGCAGGTTCAACCATTTCTACGGTGACATATTCCCTGAACCCGAAACGCTGCTCACCCCATCTGCTAAGATGCCCGGCACAGACGGCCGCAAGATGAGCAAGTCATATGGAAATGCACTGGACATCGCGGACGATATGGGGACTATATGGGGCAAGCTGAGGACAATGACAACGGATCCTGCACGCGAGAGAAGGACTGATCCCGGAACGCCGGAAAAGTGCCCTGTGTGGGATATACATAAATTTTTCAACAAAGATGCGCAGGAAATGTCAGAGATCCACGAGGGATGTATGAATGCCGGAATAGGATGTGTGGACTGCAAGAAGAAGCTTATGGTGCACCTCGAAAAAATGATGGGGCCAATACAGGAACGCCGTGCTTATTACGAAAAGCGCGAGGATGACCTGATGCAGATACTTGAGTCAGGTGCCTCGCGTGCGCGCTCTGTAGCCGAAAAGACGATGGATGACGTCTATAAGGCAATGGGACTTTTGCACTGAGGATAAATTGACAGAACTGCAGGGATTGTCGCATAAAAATGAAAAAGCGGACCGGAATGGGTTCGAGGTTCAGCTCGGAGCTTTTTCCGGTCCGCTTGATCTTTTGTGCCATTTAGTCGAAAGCAGGGAAATGAATCCTGCTGAGCTTAACCTGACGGAACTTGTGTCTCAGTATGTAAGGTTTCTGGTGAGCAGTAAACGCACGACACTGAACGAGATGGCCGAGTTTTTTTCTTTTGCCAGCAGGCTTCTTTTGAGAAAGGTCCATTCGCTTTTCCCCGCTCAGCGTGATACTGCCGATCAGCAAGATCTCCTGGATGAAGATATCTTTACTGATGAAGAAGAACTCAGAAGAATGCTTGAGGTATTCAGGCCGTACAGGAACGGCGCAGCCTATATGGCAGCACTTCAAAGAGAGAGAGAACGTTCTTTTATCAGGATAGCTGACGATGAGAGCATCCCTTTTTATGACCTTGGAGATCTGTATGGACTTGCTTCACTATGGTGGCAGCTGCTGGACAGATACAATGAAAAAAGAAAAATAGGGGATTACTGTGAAGAGTCCCTATGGGACGATATCCCTGATGCCATTCCTGAAGAACGTCAGGTAGAAGAGAGAATGGAAGAACTTCTGCGCAGCATAAGGAAAAAAGAACTCGGACTCAGTGACCTGCTTGGAGAGAAGAACAAAAAAATGCTGATCGTTACGCTGCTTGCTCTGCTGGAAATGTCACGCCTTGGAATGGTAAGGATCACTCAGTCAGAAACGTTGGGAGATGTTCTAGTTGCAGCAGTCTGATGAAAATAACAGAATTGGACTTCTTGAGAAACAGGTCGAAGCAATGCTTTTTGTCTCACCGCAGCCAGTCTCAAGTCAGGAGATAGCATCCTACCTTGGAGTATCTGCAGCCAGAATTGAAAATGCAGTTAAAACACTGCGAGATATATATGCAAAGTCTCATGGACTCACCATCCTTTTTGTCTCCGGCGGATGGCAGATGGCCACGTTGCCGGATCTTGCAGACACTATAGAAGCTTTTTCGAACGCTGTATCAATGCAGCGGGTCAGACTAAGCAAAGCTGCGCTTGAAACATTGTCCGTGATTGCATATAACCAGCCTGTCACCCGCTCTGAAATAGAGGACATCCGTTCTGTAAGATGCGACAGGGTAGTAGATACGCTCATGAAACATGGTCTTGTCAGAATATCAGGGAGGAAAAAAAGCGTTGGCTCACCGCTTCTTTTCAGAACGACAGACCGTTTTCTTGAGATATTTGGTCTTGCAGGGATAAATTCACTGCCTTCCCTTGATGAGCTTAAAGATTACCGCGCAGAGGACGATGCATTCGATTCCCTTGAAAGAACGCACGGCTCAGCAGATGAAGGGGATAACTATGAATGAATCTAAAAACAGCATCAGACTGAACCGGTATCTTGCTCTATGCGGTATTGCTGCGAGGCGTAAAGCCGAGGAGCATATACTGGCAGGAAAAGTGACTATAAACGGAGAGGTCGCTGCCGAGCCCGGAAGGCAGGTTGAAGAGTCGGATATTGTCCTGTTTGAAGGGAAAGAAATATCACCTGTAGAGAAAAAATATCTTATCTTCAATAAGCCCTGCGGCATTCTTAGCGCGGTAGAAGACAGCCGTGAGCGCACTGTTATCGATATCCTCCCTCCTGAGATGGATAAATACCGTCTCTTTCCGGTCGGAAGGCTGGACAGGGAGAGCGAGGGCCTGATGATCCTTACAAACGACGGGATCTTCTCCCAGGAACTTATCCATCCATCCAAAGGAATAACGAAGACCTATGAGGTACAGCTCAGGAATCCCATGCCTGAAGATAAGCTTATCGAGTGGACAAAAGGCGTGGAATGCGATGGTATTTTCCTGAAACCTCTTTCTGTTCGCAGGATCGGACGCAGACCTCTGCAATGCTGGTTTGAAGTAGTGCTGGGAGAGGGAATAAAGAGAGAGATACGCCTTATGGTCCGTTCATTGGATAATGATGTCAGAAGACTGATAAGAAGGAAAATCGGTAGTCTGGAACTAAGGGAACTGACTTCTGGAAGCAATATTTCGGTTACCAGAGAAGAACTTTGGAGTTATATTAAGAACGGAAAGATAGTATAATAATAGTTTAAGGAATGTGTATTCATAACATTTTCGGTCCGCAATATCAGGCCCGAAAAGTTTTGTGTTGCCATCCGGCATATGAGGGAGTTCGTTTATGAATAAAAAAAAAATCCGCCCGCTTGTTATAACAATTGACGGACCTGCAGGTGCAGGGAAGAGCACTGTTGCAAGGATCACTGCAGAAAGACTGGGTCTTCCCTACCTTGATACAGGAGCGATATACAGGGCAGTAACATGGTTCCTTAAAGGCCATGCAATAGCTCCCGAAGATGGGGAGATGATCGGATCCGCCCTGGCAGTAATATCGATTTCTTTGTCAGACGGAAGTGTCTACGTCAACGAACGCAATGTGACAGATGAGATCAGGACTCCGGATGTGGATGCAGCGGTATCATCTTATTCCGCGCTTAAACCCGTCAGGGATGCACTTATGGATCTCCAGCGAGAACAGGCTTCACGCGGTCTTGTTGCGGATGGACGCGATATGGGGACTGTTGTTTTCCCATGCGCTGATCTTAAAATATTCCTGACAGCGGATGCAGAAGAAAGGGCAAGACGGCGTTACAAAGAAAGACTTGCACGCGGAGAGAAAGCTGAATATGCTGAGATACTCAGCTATGTTAACGAACGCGACCTTTATGATATGAACAGGGAAATAGCTCCCCTGCGTCCGGCGAACGGTTGTGTAATACTCGACAGCACAAGGATGACGATAGAAGAAGTTGCTGATGTTATTGTCAGTTTAGCCAGAGAACTTGGAGAGACCAAAGAAAATTGAGCAGACAGAAAAGGTCTATAGATCTTTCAATAAAACCTCAGAAAGCAATAGTGTGCGGAGTCGATATCAGCAATGCAGACGACACAGAAGTCTCCCTTGATGAACTCGTGATGCTCCTCGAAAATTTAAGCATACCTGCAGTAGCGAGAGTTATCCAGAAAAGAAACACGCCTGATCCGGCTAGTTTTGTAGGTTCGGGCAAGGCGGAAGAGATAAAAGATTTTGCACATAAATCAGAAGCTAACCTGCTTGTTGTTGATGATTTTCTGAGCCCCACACAAAAGAGCAACCTTCAGAAGCTGACATCAATGACAGTTTGGGACAGGGCTTTTGTGATAATGAAAATATTCGAGAGCAGGGCTCATACTGCAGAAGCTAAGCTTCAAGTGGAGCTTGCACAGTATAGATATGAAATTCCCAGCCTCAAAGGACTTGGACATCAGATGTCGAGAACAGGCGGAGGAATAGGAACGAGAGGTCCCGGCGAGACTGAGTTTGAAAGACATAGAAGAAAGCTTGAGAGACGTATCAAAAGTATCACTTTGCGTCTGGAAGAAGTTAAGGACAGAAGAAGAGAGAGAAGAGAGCGGCGCAGAAAAGACGGAGCTTTTACAGCTGCCCTGGTAGGATATACAAACAGCGGTAAATCGACACTTTTAAGATCGCTTTCAAAGGACTGGGGTATATTGGCAGCAAATCAGCTTTTCTCGACCCTGGACACGGTAATGAGAAAAATCAGCTTCAGGGATGGCGGAAGTTTCCTGCTTTCTGACACTGTAGGATTTATTCGTAAGCTGCCGCCTGAACTGGTTGCGGCATTCAGAGCCACTCTTGAAGAGGTATCCGGCGCGGATCTCCTTCTGCTGGTAATAGATTCAGCTGAGAAGGACCCCGTTGGTAATATGGAGATAGTCATTGAAACTCTTAAAGAGCTTAAAGCAGATGATCTGCCCAGGATAGTGGTGCTTAACAAAATAGACAAAACTGGATCAGATGCAGATTTCACAGCTATGGAGCTGCGTGCGAGGGGTGAGGAAACAGTAAAGGTATGCGCTCTTAGCGGGGAAGGATTCGAAGATCTTCTAGCCGCAATAAAAAAATATACATCTGAGAAGAACGAAAACTATGAGAGCGGGCTGTCAGCTGCGCGTGCTCAATAAAACGTATGAGAGACAGGATGTGATCTTATGTATGTAAGCATGACAGGGTTCAGCAGAACGCAGATCCAGAGGCCCTGGGGCACGGTCAGTTTAGAAATGTCGAGCGTCAACCACAGGTACCAGGAGATATATGTCAGGCTTCCCAGAGAATTTTCAAGCTGGGAACCATGGTTCCATCAAAAGCTGCGAAAAGGCTTCCGCCGCGGCAAGCTGCAGGTCCGGATGGAAGTGCTGTGGGCCCCTTCTTTAAAAATGGGCAGGATAAATAAAGATATAATGACATCTTATTGCGAGGAACTTATGCATATACAGCGTATGCTCGGACAGGCAAAAGATCTTCAGCTTGAGAGCATTGTTACACTCCCAGGTGTCCTTGATATACCAAGATTTGAAGACAGCACAGAGGCAGAGGAACTTGAAGCTGCTTTTATCGAATTAATAGAAAAGGGACTTGCCTCATGGCACAAGATGAGAGAGACTGAAGGAGAGCATCTAAAAAATGAAGTGCTTATGCATCTGACAGAGCTTGAGAGGCTTTCTTCATCTATTGAGGCCAAATGGCTTCCTGCAAGAGATCAGGCATTTGAAGCAACACGGCAGAGAATGACTGAGATGATGGATTCTCTCGGAAGCAAGCTGGAAGAATCCCGGATGATGCAGGAAATAGCGATAATGACTGATAAATGGGATGTGTCCGAAGAGATAGCCCGGCTCAAAAGCCACGTTGCTAAATTCAAATCAACGGGCGAAGAAACAGAATCATCAGGGCGAAAACTTGACTTTATAGTTCAGGAAATGAATCGTGAAGTAAACACCCTTGATTCCAAAATATCCGATGCAGAGATAAGATGGCTAGCAGTAGATTCAAAAGCTGCTCTGGAACGGATACGTGAACAAATTCAGAACCTGGAGTAGATGATGATGAACTACAAACTTGTACATGTAGGTTTTGGAAATATGGTCGTAGCAGACAGAATAGTTGCAATAATAAGTCCGTCCTCTGCCCCTATAAAAAGACTCAAGGAAGAGGCAAGAGAGGCAGGCCTTTTGGTTGATGGCACTCAGGGAAGAAAGACCAGAGCTATTCTGATAATGGACAGCAGGCATGTAATAATGTCTGCGATACAGCCTGAGACAATAACAGGCCGTTTTGAAGGAGAGGAAAGCAAGGAAGATAAACAATGAAAGGCAGACTCTATATTCTTTCCGGGCCGGCTGGCGTAGGCAAAGGGACTGTCCTCAGAAAGGTTTTTGAGAAGCTGGATAATATAGCATATTCAGTGTCGTGTACGACGAGGACTCCCAGGCCTGGAGAGAGAGAGGGAGTGAGCTATATTTTTATGGACGAAAGTTCTTTCCAAAAGATGGCTGACGGAGGTAAATTTCTTGAGTGGGCTAATGTCCATGGACATTTTTACGGAACAAGAAAAGATACTGTAGATGAGTGTCTGCTGCAGGGCAAAGATGTGATTCTGGAAATAGATGTACAGGGTGCCACTCAGGTCAAGAGGAAAATGCCCGAGGCTGTAATGATATTTATTCAGCCGCCTTCATTTGAAGAACTTGTCAGAAGGCTGAAAAAGAGAGGAACAGAAAGTCCGGAAGAGCTTGAGCTCAGGATCAGCAACGCTAATACTGAAATGAGCCACGCAGGTGAATATGAACATATTATAATCAATGACAAAATAGACAGAGCTGCTGATGCTTTTATTAAAATAGTAAAAAAATACCGGGAGGGCTCAATATGATATACATGGATCTGGAGAAAATTTACAGGAACAGGAACATACCTAACAAATACATACTTACAGTGGTCGTAGCCGCACGTGCACGCCAGCTCAGCGAAAGAAAGGGTGCCATAAGCGGTTATGACGAAAAATTTATAACAAGAGCAGTAGAGGATCTCACGCAGGGCAGGATTAAATACTCCTTTGTAGATACCTCTCCCAAAAAGAACCCAAATGAGCCCCTGGAAGCATAACAGAAGGATCCTGTTCGGAGTAACAGGAGGCATAGCTGCATATAAAGCTCCGGATATACTTCGCGGATGGAGAAGGGAAGACTGTGAGGTTGAGGTCATTCTCACCGCCGCAGCTGAAGAATTTGTGAGCCCTCTTGTCCTTTCGACTCTTACCGGAAGAAAGGTTTGGCGGGAAACTGATTTTCTTTCTGCTGAGGATGGATGGAAGATTCCTCACATCTCTCTTACAGAGTGGGCGGAGGTCTTTGTTATAGCTCCGTGCACTGCAAATGTTCTGCGTATGTGTGCACAGGGAGACGGCAGTACGCTGTTGGGCGCGGCCATGCTTGCTAACAGAAATCCCCTTGTGATTTTCCCGGCTATGAACACTAATATGCTAAATAATCCCGCTGTAAAGTCTAATATTGATAAAATAACCGCTATGGGACATAAGCTGGTTGACCCGGACAGCGGTATGCTTGCATGCGGTTATGAAGGCAAAGGAAGACTGCCTGACAATTCAGTTATTTACGAACATGTGTGGAACGCTCTTTCCCCGAAGAAAGACTTGACAGGGCTGAAGGTTCTTGTGACTGCAGGCCCTACGCATGAGTACATAGATCCTGTCAGATATATGAGCAATCCGAGCAGCGGAAAAATGGGCTATGCAATAGCCAGAGCCGCATGGTACAGAGGAGCCGATGTTACACTTGTCTCAGGACCGGTATCTATACAGCCTCCGGAAGGAGTAAGAGTAATAGATGTTATATCAGCGGAGCAGATGTATAAAGCATGCATAAGTGAAGCCCCATCAATGGACATCATAATCAAGGCCGCCGCTGTCGGTGACTTCAGAGCTGAAGAAGAGATGAAGCAGAAGCTTAAGAGACGTGACAGCGAACCGCTCACAGTTACATTTGTCCAGAACAGGGATATTGCAGCAGAGCTTGGCAGAATGAAAAAAGCCGGACAAATGCTGGTTGGCTTTGCCGCAGAGACACAGGATCTTATAGCAAATGCCCAGAAAAAGATGATAGCGAAAAATCTGGATATGATAGCCTGCAACGATGTCCTTGCCAATGGATCCGGATTCGCATCAGACACGAATACTTTGATGATAATGACAAAGGGCGGCACGGAGGTCGAATTTTCAGGCACAAAAGACGATGTTGCAGATTCTTTGCTGGATGCTGTCATCAGAAAAAAAAATAAAGGATAATGGAGATAATTTCTGTCGCGGTTCCTGGACCGTGGTGGACAGGCCTTTCTTATATGCACACCGATGTTCTGCCTTATGGGGCAAGAGTCAGGGTGCCCTTGGGCAGATCTTCCAGGATAGGTCTTACTGTAGAAGATCATTCAGAGGTAAAAAGGCCAGAAAAACTTAAAGAAATAATAGAGCTAATAGATAAAACTCCCCCTTTGCCGGATGAACTCTGGCGGACGATATGCTGGTTTTCAAAAACTTGGTTTGTAAGCACAGGGATAGCGGCTAAGTCTTTTTTGCCGGCTCAGTTTTTTCGAGGCGAGGAGCTTGAAGAGACGCTTTATGAACCTGCCGGTCTATCCTCCGCTGTAAAATATGTATA
>JAQVPO010000270.1 GCA_028702015.1 Synergistaceae bacterium
CGTTTACAAAACGACCGGATTCTTCTGTTCCAAAAACCTTGGCAAGCTCAACTGCCTCGGAAATTGAGACTGCAACCGGCACTTTTTTAGATATTATCCCTTCATAAAGAGCCAGCGATATGGCTACCTTGTCAACGGCAACCATTCTTTCAGGTCTCCAGCCTATGATGTTTTCCCGCAGCAGGTCGGAAATAGCATCCCTATTATCCGATACCCCCCGGACACGTTCTCAGGCATAGGTAAATACACCATCCGGCTCCCCCTCAGAAGGGTAAAGCTCAATTACTTCGTTAATGTCTGCTGAAGGCCTCAGATCGAGCTGGTAAATGAGCTGCAGAGCTATTTCACGTGATCTGTGACGCATTTGTGACTTTGAGGACATATTCGAATATCATCTCCTGAATTGCTGCATAAGAGCCGAAACTTGCTTTTTACCGTCTTCGGTCAGCAGTATCCACGATACCCCATATCCGATAATCGCAGCAAAAAGAGACCAAAGTATGCCTTTGAGTCCGAGATGCACAAGTGCAGTCAAGGCTGCCGCTGCACCGGCCCAGAATAACGGCATCATCCATACCGGATTAGTTTTAGGATTATCCTGAGGCGCTATGCTGATCCAATTTATATGTACCGCCATACCTGACTTAGTGAAAATATCGCTGAATTTTTTTTCAAGTCTTGCCTTTTCCTCTTCATTGCCGCCTTCAGGCGTCGTTATGTAAACAGTCAAAAGGCTTTTATCACCGACAAAAGAAACTTCCTGACAGTAAAAACCTTCCGGCAGTCTTTTGGAAACGATCTGGCGGAAAGAATCACCATCTATCCAGATTTTGCCGATTTTGGTTGCCGTCCATAAAAAAAGCATCATTTTCACCTCTTAACTGAGAAGGCCGGTTTCTCTTTCAGGAAACCGGCCTTCTCCTGTAATTTCAATAATCTCAGGCCTCTTCACTGAAGGAATTGTAAACTGTTTCAGGTTCAGGGGCTGCATGTTCTTTCTTATCAGCAAAAGTAACTCCCTGAACATAAACGTTGACTCCCTTTATCGTATAGCCTGTAAAGCGTTCTATCTGTTCCTTGACTGCCTCCTGTACATCCCAGCATACATCTGGGATGCGCAGCCCGTATTTGACAGCTATGTATGCATCAACAACTATTTCAGGCGCATCACCGTCGGAGATGGATATCCTCACACCATTCACTGTTTTTCTTCCAAGCCGCAGATTAGCCATCAAGCCTGGGTTTGCAGGAGTAACACCTTCAACGCTGTTCAAAGCTTTTGTCGCAAGCTGGGCTATTACATCTTCAGATATCCTGATCTTTCCTTCAAGATTAGACTGATCGATTGTGGTCCCTGCACCGATTTCTTCGTTATCACCGGCTTCGCTTACTACGAAGTCCTCTTTGTTATTAGCGGCCATGCGGTTATTCCTCCTTATCAACAACTGGTTGTAATAAAATTTCTATTTTCTGCTGAAGTATTAATCTTCAGGATATTTGAAAGGCTTCCCGCAGTGGGGGCAGAGAAGATCTTCATCTTCATCATACGCAGCCGGTTCATAATAGAAATCCTTACCGCATTCGGGACATGTGACTGAGGCATATTCTTCCTCATCGAAATCCTCATACTCATCGTCGCTCTCTTCATCATATTCATCCTCAAGAAGTGCGTCTAGATCATCCTCAAGCTCGCTTACATCTTCATCAAGCTGCTCAAGATAATCATTGAGCTCATTATGGACTTCTTCATGTTCTTCCATCGCCTCTGCCAAGGAATCAAGGGCATCTACCAACGCAGCAAAAAATTTTTCCTTCTCAGGTGTATCCGCTACATTCTGCCCATCGATCAATCCTTTTAAATACGCTATCTTTTCCCGTGCGCTCATTCGGATCCCTCCCCTATGATTTCTTTGCTCTTTCAAGGTATTCCCCTGTCCTCGTATCAACAAGGACAGTCTCGCCGTTCTCGACAAAGAACGGTACCGTAACGACAAGCCCTGTCTCAGTAGTGGCAGGTTTGCCTCCGCCTGAAGCTGTGTCTCCCTTGAATCCGGGAGGCGTATCCGTTATCTGCATTGCAACTGAGTTCGGAAGCTCGATACCCATGACCCGGTCTTCGTACATATCGAAACTGACTTCAAGATCATCTATCAGGTATTTCACTGCATCACCCAGCATGTCTTCGGTTAGGTATACCTGGTCATATGATTCCATGTCCATAAAAACATAGCTGTCGCCATCTTTGTACTGATACTGGGCTGGTCTTTCATCAAAAACTATTCTTTCAAAGCGTTCCCCAGACTTAAAAGACTGATCAACAGAAGATCCTGTCTCAAGGTTGCGGAGTTTGCCCCTTACTATTGCACCGCCCCGTCCCATCTTATGATGGGAACATTCGAGAATGACCCACATTCCGCCTTCCCATTTGATCTTAAGTCCAGGACGAAAATCGCTCGTATCCACTACCTGTGCCATTGAAAAACCTCCCTGTGCTCTCTCACAAAACATCCCGCGCATACATTTATCACGGATATGCCGCATTATCATAA
>JAQVPO010000023.1 GCA_028702015.1 Synergistaceae bacterium
CCTTCCGTGAAGAATTGAGCGACTATCTGGCAGAGATCAATAAAGCAGGTATGACAATAATAATGGTGACCCATAATTTCGGGGAAGTTCTCTCTCTAGGGAGCCGCGTCGCTGTAATTACTGACGGATCGTTACAGCAGATCGGCGACGTCAGGACTGTTTTCCGTGAACCTGCAAACAGGCAGGTCGCTGAATTCGTAGGAATGAAAAACATTATTGAATGCAGGATAAACGATAACAAAGCATTTGTTGAGGGACATCCTGAGGTCATAGATATAAACAGCAGCATAAGGAAAGAAAAAGGATCTATTGGGATACGCCCCGAAGATATATATGTATCAAAGGACCTCCCCTGTCCCAGCCTGAATACATTTCATGGAAAAACTGTATCACTCGTACCAAGAGGAACGACCTTTGACGTCACTGTCCAGACTGAAAGCGGGCTCAGGCTCACAGCAAGCGTGCTTTCATCAGTGCTTGTGTCAGGAAACATACGTTCAGGTGAAGAATGCTGGATAAACTTCAATACTGAGTCTGTCCACGTTTTTTAATAGTTCAACAAAATATAACGGAGGTGTTTTTGTTATGTGCAACACAAAAGCTTTACAAAAGTTCTTAATAGTTGTTTCTGCAGTACTGATGACAGCAGCCTTTGCTGGCGGAGCGCTCGCTGCAGAGAAGATCACTGTCTATCATGCAGGAAGCCTTTCTGCCCCCATGGCAAAGATCGAAGCTCTTTATGAAGCAGCAAATCCTGGCGTGGATGTTCTTAGGGAATCCGGCGGCAGCGCAGCTCTCGCTCGCAAGATCACAGATCTTGGCGGAGCATGCGATGTATTCCTATCTGCCGACTACATGGTAATTGAGAAACTGCTTCGTCCGGCAGGCGCAGACTGGAATGTCACTTTTGCCAGCAACGCCATTGTTCTCATGTACGGTCCTAAATCAAAATACAAAGATGAGATCAACGCAAAGAACTGGACAAAAGTCATGATGAGGCCGGATGTCAATTGGGGACATTCCGAACCGGATGCAGACCCATGCGGATACAGAAGTCTACTTGTTTTACAGCTGGCAGAGAAACATTACGGAGACAAGGGACTCTATGAGCGCGCTATGAAGGATCCGCAGAGAGCGGTACGCCAGAAGGCTATCGAACTTGTGGCAATGGTAGAAAGCGGAACAATGGACTACGCTTTCGAATACAAATCCGTCGCAGTTCAGCATAAACTCAACTATGTCGAACTTCCAAAGGAAATAAACCTTATGGATCCCGCAAATAAAACAAAATATGAAACAGTCTCAATCGAGCTGGCAGGCAAGGAACCCGGCAAAAAAATAACAGTAAAGGGTGAACCTATCGTTTACGGACTTACCATACCCAAGACAGCACCGCACAGCAAAGGTGCTGTAGACTTCGTGAAATTCGTTCTTGACCCGAAGGGCGGGCTCCCTGTGTTCCAGAGCATGGGGCAGGATGTCGTAGGACCAAGCTCATTTGGCAATGCCGGCAATATTCCGGCAGAGATCAAGCCACTTCTTAAATAGCCTTCTATGAAAATAGAGACCTGACTCTGTCAGGTCTCTATTTTATCCTCCTGCTGAAGAACGGAGCTTCCCCTCCTGATTTTCTAGCAGGCTTCCTTTCTGGCAAGAGCAGCTGCAATCATTTCCAGCCCCTCAGTGAGCTGTTTTCTTGTAGTTCCTACATTAAGCCGGGCAAAACCAGATCCTTCTTCCCCAAAATCCATTCCGTCATTCAGAGCGACCCTGGCCTCCCGGACTAAAAATTCTTTCAGTGCCTTAGCGTCAAAGCCATATCCCCGAAAATCTATCCAGAAAATGTATGTCCCCTCCGGATGGTCAAGCTTTGCCTTAGGCATACGTTCCTTTATAAATTTTTCGGCATAGTCCCTGTTGCCCTCCAGATAGGCAACCATCTCATCTGCCCAATCAGCACACTTGCTGTAAGCAGCTTCCATTGCGGCCAGCCCTATTGCGTTGAGCCTTGAGAGGTGGAACCTGACAAGGACGGACTTGTACTGCTCCATCAAACAATGATCAGGTATTATTGCTACTGATGATGAAAGCCCGGCAAGATTGAATGTTTTGCTAGGAGCAATGAAGGTCACTGTGCGCTTGCCCATATTCGGAAGACTGGCAAAACATGTGTGAATGGCATCGCTGTACACGATGTCCTGGTGGATCTCATCCGCAAGGATAAGCATATCTCTGCGCTCCGCAAGTTCGGCAAGTTTTTCCAGTTCAGCTTTAGTCCATACACGGGAAACGGGGTTATGGGGACTGCATAGTATAAGTGTACGGCATGTTGGGGTCACAAGTTTTTCAAGGCCTTCAATATCCATTACGAATCTCCCGCCCGCACGCTTAAGGGGGTTTCTGACAATATGCCGGCCTGATGTCCCAATGATCTCGTAAAACGGAGGATATACCGGAGTCTGGATCATGATACCGTCACCAGGTTTAGTATATGCCTCAATAGCAAAGGCAAGTCCGCCGACAACACCAGGGGCCCAGCTTACCGCACTCCTGTCAATATCCCATCCATGGCGGGTCTTTTCCCAGTTCAGAACCGATTCAACGAGGCTCTCCTTTACCACAGGGTAACCAAGCACGCCATGCCGGAGTTTATCCTCTATCGCCGAGATTACCTCGGGCGGGGATTTGAAATCCATGTCAGCCACCCAGTAGGGCAGAAGGTCGGGATCTCCGAAACGTTCTCCCATAAGATCCCATTTCATCGAGCTTGTCCCGCGGCGCTCGATATATGTATCAAAATCGTACTTACCCATCAAAAAACCTCCTAATATGTGCTTGTAAGCAATGATATCACTTTCCAACAAAAATCCGATCCAACTTTTATATACATTCATCATAATTTCAGCCGTATAATGACAAATAATAAACATCGTTATTTACAGGAAGCATTTTAATCATCCTCAATACAATCTACACTATATCACTGCTTTCCTGCTGTGTATGACAACGACTCCGCCGATGTAACGACATATGCGTTCTGAGACAGTAAATATATGGCAACGCAATTTTGAATGATATTAACTGAACCAACATTTCAATTTCAGGCTAACGCTTTACTGCAATTATTCAGTACCTTTGAACTCAACTGACTCAAGCAAATATCCGTCAGTCAAAATTAACATCACACATCTGCAAATTCAGAAGGGATTCGACCAATAGATTCGGATAATATGATATCATTCTATTCATATCTATTTTATAGAAAAACATCCTGATCAAAAATCTTTAAAATGGAAGGATATAAGCATAATGATTGCAACCGAAGAAATATATCGAAGTGTTCTTAGAGAAATAGATGCAGGAAACAAAGTTGTCGTTACAACAGTTATTGACAGGCATTCAAAAATTGTATGCTCCCCCCATAAAATAATCCACACGGAAAAGGATCTGAATGAAAAACCAAACCAGAATGATGTCAGGCCAGACATATCTTTGAAAGCATTAAGGAGCGGCAGGCTGCAGTTTGCCATAGCTGACGACGGATGCATATACATGTCAGAACCGTACTTTCCAGGATCACGTCTTGTTATTTTGGGAGGCGGCCACATCGCAAAACCTCTGGCTGATTTTAGCTCAAAATGTGGTTTTTCAGTCTATGTAACAGACGATAGACCCTCTTTTGCAAACATCCGGCGTTTTCCAGATGCAAAAAAAGTAATATGTGAGAGCTTTGATCGCTGTTTTTCGTTACTTAATATCAATAGTTCTTCATTTGTTGTTATAATCACAAGAGGCCATCGTCATGACATCGAATGCCTGAGGCAGATTTTGAATTATCAGACAGCATATACAGGAATGATAGGATCAAAACGGAGGGTCGCAGCAGTCAAAAAACAGTTAATTAACGAGGGTTTCTCCGAGGAAAAGCTTAATACTGTTAAAGCGCCGATAGGCCTGGACATAGGTGCCATTACTCCTGAAGAAATTGCCGTTTCAATATTATCAGAGGCAATAATGTACAAACGAAGGTATTCTGATAGCGAGTGGTCTGAACTTGACCTTGAAGTACTTGAAGATCTATCAGCATTTAAGGATGATCCGCGCGCAGTTGCGACAATTATTGAGACCCGGGGCTCAGTTCCTCGAAATATCGGAGCCAAAATAACAGTCTATCCATACGGGAAAATAATCGGCAGTATTGGCGGCGGGTGCAGTGAAGGAGCAATTATTCGGTCTGCATATGATGTAATTAGAACTAATGAACCCAGAATAGAGGAAGTTGACATGAGCGGGGCTGTCGCAGAAAACAGCGGGATGGTCTGTGGCGGAACCATGAAAGTCCTTATAGAGCCATTGTCGTCTAAATCAGATGATACCAAAGCATTTGAACATTAAAAGGCAATATCTTGATCCGATTGTCAAATAAAGAGAAATTGCACAGGACTTAGGGCTGTTTATATGGACATACTTCTGTAAATATATCTCTGTAATATTGGCAATTATTCAAAGCAAATTGCTTTACTCAAAATAAAGAATAGGCGGTGCAATATGAAAATATCAACAAGGGGCCGTTATGCCTTAAGGCTGATGCTTGATCTTGCATTAAACAACCCCGACCAGTATATAACAATAAAGAGCATTGCAGAAAGGCAGGAGATATCAAATAAATATCTGGAACAGATCATTACTGTCCTCAGCCGTGCCGGATATGTAAAAAGCATCAGGGGAGCGCAAGGAGGATATAAATTGTCACGCCCTGCAGAGGAATATACCGTTGGCATGATTTTAAGGCTTATTGAGGGTAGCCTCACCCCGGTTGCATGCATGGATGATGTCCCTAACAATTGCCCCCGCTGCAACAACTGTGTAACTCTGGATGTCTGGAAGAAGCTTAATGACGCAATAAACGGAGTTGTGGACGGCATTACTCTGGCAGATCTCGTAAAACAACACAAAGTAAAGCTCATGTCTGACAAAAATTACTGCGAATATTCCATTTAATTAAACGGTCAAAGGTCTTAGAGGAAAACTGGCCCCATCTATTTAAAATGCCATTCGATATTTCCTCGGCGGAGATAATTTTTCATCCCTAACGTGTCACCCATGAAAGAAAAGACCTCATCGCAATGCGATGCCCAAAACATTACAACCCTGAGTTTTATCCCGTTCCTGGCAGCTACAGTTTATGCAGGATACTCCTATTACTTCCTAATTTCAGAGCATGATCATGCAAATTTAATAATTTAGAGAAGAAATAAAAGAGCCTTTAGATTACGTTTTTCGCCAGGCTCTTTCATGCTTTCGCTAATAATTTCTCTAAATAAAAATATTATTGTCATGCAAACTCGGGAGTAGACAAATAACGTTCTCCTGTGTCCGCCAAAAGCACAACGATATTCTTTCCCCTGTTCTCAGAACGTTTCGCCAACTGTATAGCAGCCCATACTGCCGCTCCGGATGATATCCCTATAAGAAATCCTTCTGTCCTTCCTATCGCATTTCCAGCAGTAAACGCATCCTCATTTTTTACTGCGATGATCTCATCATACACAGATGTATTGAGAATTTTAGGAACAAAGCCGGCACCGATCCCCTGAATCTTGTGCGGTCCAGATGTGCCTTCTGACAGTACGGGAGAAGCCGCCGGCTCAACCGCTATTATTTTAATTTCCGCCTTTTTTGTTTTCAAATATTCCCCGACACCTGTTATAGTTCCCCCTGTACCGATCCCCGCAACAAAGATATCTATTTTCCCATCTGTATCTTCCCATATCTCAACTCCGGTTGCTCTTTTGTGTATCTCTGGGTTGACAGGGTTATCAAATTGCCTTGGCATAAAACTCCCCGGAGTCCCTGCGGCAATTTCCTCCGCTTTCTCAATTGCTCTTTTCATTCCCTTGCTGCCATCGGTCAAAACAACTTCAGCTCCATATGCCTTAAGCAGATTTCTGCGTTCAATACTCATAGTGTCAGGCATAGTCAGTATTATTTTATAACCGCGCGAGGCAGCAACAGAGGCAAGGCCTATCCCTGTATTCCCGCTCGTAGGTTCTATGATCACGGAATCCTGCTTTAAAAGACCCTTATTCTCCGCATCGTCTATCATTGCTTTTGCAATCCTGTCCTTTACGCTTCCTGTCGGGTTGAAATACTCTAGTTTAGCCCAAATAGTAGCTTGAAGCCCCAGACTTTTCTCTGTATTCGTTAGTTCAATTAAAGGGGTTTGTCCAATCAGATCCGTAATTTTTTTCGCAATTTTGCTCATCATTTTTTATCTCCTTTCATCTGAACGCCTGTTCGAGATCTTCAATAATATCACTGATATGCTCTGTTCCAATTGACAGCCTGACCGTATTGGGCTTAATCCCTGAAGTGATCAATTCCCTGTCAGTAAGCTGGGAATGGGTAGTGCTTGCAGGATGTATCACTAATGATTTCACATCCGCGACATTGGCCAGAAGTGAAAAAAGCTTAAGGTTATCTATAAAGTTTTTTGCTTCTTCTGCTCCGCCCTTTATTTCAAAGGTAAATATTGAACCTGCTCCTTTTGGGAAGTATTTCTTATATAATTCGTGCCCCATGTCTGTAGGAAGCGATGGATGGTTGACACGTTCCACCTGCGAATGATTAGAAAGATATTCCACTGTTTTCAGCGCATTTTCAACGTGCCTTTCAACCCTCAGGGAAAGTGTCTCCAGGCCCTGAAGGAAGAGAAATGAGTGAAATGGTGAAATTGCCGCACCTGTGTCTCTAAGCAGTATTGCCCTTATGCCTATTACATAGGCAGCAGGGCCTGCTGCTTTGGTAAAACTAATCCCATGGTAGCTCGGATTCGGCTCTGTCAAAAATGGAAATTTACCTGATGCTTCCCAGTTAAACCTGCCTCCGTCAACAATTAAACCTGCCTCCGTCAACAATTACTCCTCCGATAGCTGTGCCATGTCCTCCTATAAATTTTGTTGCAGAATGCACAACAATATCCGCACCATGTTCGAATGGTCTGAAAAGATACGGAGTCGCGAAAGTGTTATCTACAATAACCGGGATCGAATGCCTGTGTGCTATTTCTGTTATTTTTTCAACATCGATTACTTCGCAGTTCGGGTTGCCCAGGCTTTCGATGAAGATAGCTTTTGTCTCCGGCTTTATTGCTTTTTCATATCCTTCAACGTCATAAGGATCAACAAACGTTGTGCTTACTCCGTACAAAGGCAAGGTCTTAGCAAGCAGGTTATAAGTGCCTCCATATATTGTTTTTTCAGCAACGATATGATCTCCTGCGTGGGCGATCCCCTGTATCGCATAACTTACAGCGGCTGCGCCGCTGGCAACAGCCAGTGCGGCAGATCCTCCCTCAAGAGCAGCGATCCTTCTCTCAAAAACATCCTGTGTGGGATTTGACAGCCTTCCATAAATATTGCCAGCCTCTTTCAGTGCAAAGCGGTCTGCTGCATGCTGGCTGCTGTGAAAAACATAAGAAGATGTCTGATAGATCGGAACAGCCCTTGCATCAGTAGATGCGTCAGGCTGTTCCTGCCCAGCATGAAGCTGTATCGTCTCAAATCTATAATTTTTACTCATATCCAACCCTTCCTTCTTTAGTATATTCTGCAATATATTCCAAAGGGAACAGCTTCGGGTATTTCACTGCTGCCTATAATTTCTGCCACGTTTTTACAGGTACGCATTCGATCATTTTCAAAACGTTTCTTCGTTTCTATTTTCACAATAAAAACACACACGTTATCCCTCCTTAAAAATTAATAATTCATATATGTTTAATATGATATGACATACTATCATGCTGTTTTTATTTGTCAACAATAAAATACAGCTTTTCAAAAAAACCTGTCTGCTGAAATCATTAAAAAACTAAAGAAACTTTTTTAGAATTTACATCACACTTCAAGTCATACATGACATTCATATTTAGTATATGTGATATATATGATATATATGATATATCTTTGAGCAATCTCACAAAAGGAGGGGCAATTTAATACCCAAAACTGTAAGGCATATTTTTAATGGGACTTTAGTTCCTGATGACAGCATCGCACAGAATATCCTCAAATCCAGAGACCAAAACTCTTGTAAAAAAGATTCAGCTGCTGTAGTTTTGGTAGACAAACTTGAAAAGCAAAGACATCTTTCAAAGGACGAACTTATCTTTCTTATCTCATCACGTAACTGTAACTTGAGCGAATATCTTTTTGAAAAATCAAGGAATGCGATGAAGTGTTACTATGAAAACAATATATATATTCGCGGGCTGATCGAATTCACAAATTTCTGTAAAAACGCCTGCTTTTACTGCGGAATAAGAAGAAGCAATCTCTCTGCAGACCGCTACCGTCTTACAGAAGAGCAAATCTCTCAGGCATGTAAAACAGGATACGACCTGGGATTCCGTACATTTGTGCTTCAGGGCAGAGAAGATCCTTACTTCTCTGATGAAAAAATAATTTCCATTTTAAAAAACATTAAAAATTGCTATCCGGATTATGCAGTTACTCTGTCCATCGGTGAAAAACCAAGAGAAAGCTACCATGCATTTTTTCATACCGGGGCTGACCGTTATCTGCTTCGGTATGAAACTGCGAATCCCAGACATTATTCTATGCTTCATCCTGCTGATATGTCTTTTACAAACAGAAAACGCTGCCTTATGGATCTGAAGGAAATCGGCTATCAGGTTGGATCGGGATTTATGATTGGCTCGCCTTTTCAGACGGTTGAACATATTGCAGATGATATCTGCTTTCTTTATGAGCTGCAAGCACAGATGGCAGGCATCGGTCCTTTTATTCCCCACCACGATACCCAGTTTGCTGAAATTTCCAGCGGATCCGCAGAACTTACTGTCTTTATTATCGGATTGCTGCGTCTTATGCTTCCAAGCTCACTAATTCCCTCTGCTACAGCACTAGGTACAGTTGATACGATGGGAAGGGAGCGAGGAATTCTCGCAGGTGCCAATGTTGTCATGCCAAACCTTTCGCCTATCGAGGCAAGAAATAAATATCTTCTCTATGACAATAAAATATGTACCGGCGATGAAGCTGCAGAATGCGCTTCTGCATGCAGAGGCACATTGAAAGTATCGGATATGAGATTGCTGTAACCAAAGGTGATTTTATTGGTAGATTTACACTTCAAGTGCAACAAGAGTAACAGAAGCTGGTTCGGTAGATAATAAATAATAGAGCCCAAGGCGGGCACTTTCGCTAAAATGGTGTTACCAGACAACATAAAGCGAAGGAGGCCCATAGCCTTGAGCTATAAACATCTTACACCAGAATCGAGAGAAATAATACTGCGTGGAATTATTTCAGGCAGCAGCTTTACAGAGATATCAAAGATGATAGGCTGCAACAAAAGCACAGTAAGCAGGGAGATAAAGCGCAACGGAGGCCGGAAACGTTACAGCTGTCATCAGGCTCAGAAGAGATATAGCTTGGAGAGGAAAAAGAGCCGAAGAAAATACAAGCTTCTTTCAGACGAAACGTTGTTCAGAATTATAGAAGAGAGGATATTAAAATATTGGTCCCCGGAGCAGATCGTGGGGAGAATAAGACCTGACATATCAGTTCCTACGATATACAGGGCAATACGAAAGGACCTGTTTGAAAAGCCTGAAATCAGACAATACCTAAGATGCAAAGGCAAGGGCAACAAACGAAATAAGCAGGAGAAACGGGGCAAACTTACCGGCTGTTTATCAATAGACCATCGTCCTTCTGAGGCAGGGTTGAGGTCAAGGATCGGAGATTTTGAAGGTGACACTGTAATAGGAAAACATCGTACAGGAGTTATCCTGAGCCTCGTAGACAGAATGTCCAGGTTTTTATTTGCATCCAGGCTTCAGAACAAGGATTCAGAAATACTTGCAGAATCAGTGGTAGAACTTCTGAAAGAAGAACCCTGCTGCACAATAACAGTTGATAACGGGAAGGAATTTGCCCAACACAAGTACATAACAGAAGAGCTTGGCGCACAGGTATATTTCGCCCACCCTCACAGCCCCTGGGAGAGGGGTACCAATGAGAACACCAACAAACTGCTGCGTCAGTTTATCCCAAAAGGGAGCAGCATGAAGAAACTAACTCAAAAACAGCTGGACCACTATGTGAGACTGCTGAATAACAGACCGAGAAAGTGCCTGAACTATCTTACTCCGTCCGAAGTTTATTACGGAAACTGCAACTGTTGCACTTGATTTGACAATCTAAG
>JAQVPO010000271.1 GCA_028702015.1 Synergistaceae bacterium
AAAAAGTCGATTTCCCAAATCAAGTTATGGAAGGGTGCTGATTATTTATGGACTCAAGAATTGAATTTTTATATCTGTCGGAGCAGGACACTATCAAAGTAGGAGTCAATAATGCTTCAGAATGTGTTGAAGTCTGCGAAGAAGTTTTCAAACTTCTTGCGCAGGGAGATTACTTGATGGGAGGTACCAACCATAACAGCCATGGGATTGGCATAATTTTCCCGAAAGAATCTGAATTTCCCAATATGCCCACTGCGGGTCCGGACAGGCGTTTTTTTGCCATGCCGGCATATCTTGGCGGCAGATTTGATGTGTGTGGAAATAAATGGTATGGCTCGAATGCAGCCAATTCTTCCAAGGGCCTTCCACGGTCTATCCTTACTGTTTTGCTTAACGACAAGGATACAGGAGCTCCTCTCTGTCTCATGTCTGCTAATCTTTTAAGTGCTGCAAGGACCGGCGCTATCCCTGCTGTGGCGGTGCGCCGTCTGGGCAGAGAGGATTCGGAAGTTTGTGCACTTCTTGGCTGCGGACCAATTAATAAATCCTGCTATAGAAACATTATGACTCAGGCCAAAACTATTAAGAAAGTAATATTTTATGATCTGTTTGAAGATAAGGCCAGGGAGATGGCAGAATGGGCAAAGAAAGAATACGGAGTAGAAACAGAGGTTTCTTCCGATCTGCCTGTGCTTCTTAGCGAAGCTGACATTGTAACTGTTGCAGCTTCCCGCATAAAGCCGCTTTTCATAGAAAAAAAATGGCTTAAAAAAGGCGCGTTGGTACTCCTGTCAGGACCGGTCAGAGGAGATGATGAATTCTGGCTTGAGAGCAAAATAGTCTATGACCATATAGGACTGCATGAAGCATATGTAGAAGAAGCAGTGGTGTCCGGAGATAGAAAAAATTATTACAGCGGAGTTATCGGAGGTCCGATCTATAATTTGATCGATGAAAATAAACTTCCTGATTTAAAAGATTCTGTCGATCTGGGCCATGTAATTCTTGGCGCCGGCGAAGGCCGTACCAACGATGAAGAGAATATCGTTTTTGTGGCATGCGGAATGGCTGTATTTGACGTTGCCTGGGGCTATGAGCTGTACAGGCGGGCTCTTGAAAAGGGAATAGGACAGAAGCTGCTGCTTTGGGATGCACCTGCACTTTCCTAAATATAATTGTATGAGGAGGACCAAAATGGAGAATGAACTAAAAGCAATTGCAGCTATGCTGAAACCGGAAATGATAGATTTTTGTCAGAGGTTAATACTAGTCCCATCACTCCCAGGCGAAGAAAAAGGAGTAGCTGATCTTTATTTGTCCGAAATGAAGAAACTTGGATACAGCGATGTTTTTAGAGATGAATGGGGCAATGTTGTAGGAATTATCAACGGAGATCTGCCCGGTCCTTCCATTATGTTCAACGGGCATCTTGACCATGTAGACACCGGGGATTTAAGTGAATGGGAAGGTTACGACCCCTACGGAGGCAAGATAGATGTCTGCGGGATGTTCAATCAGGATATGAACGGTACCGAGGATGCAGAAGTTATACATGGACGTGCTGCATCTGATGTAAAAGGCGGCGGTGCGACAATGGTTTATGCCGGAGCAGCACTAATTGCCTTAAAAAAACAGGGATACAAATTGGCAGGCAGGTTAATATTTACAATGACTGTTCTTGAAGAACCGGCAGAAATGCTTGGCATGCTGAAACTTTTTGATGAGACTTTCCCACAGAGAGGAATATCTCCCGATGTATGTATTTCTTGTGAGGCAACAAGTTTAAAACTTTACCTTGGGCATAGGGGGAGAGTCGAAATCCAGGTTACTGTTTCGGGTGTAACCTCCCATGGCAGCGCACCATGGCTTGGTGTAAATGCCGTAAATTCTGCCACCAAATTCATAGACAAGGTAGAACAGGTCGTTGAAAAAGAGAAATCCACTGATCCGGAACTTGGTAAATCAAGCATTGCACTTACAGTTATTTCCTGCACACCCGGATCGATGTGCATAGTCCCAGACAGATGCCATATAACCTATGACCGTCGTTTCACCCCGGATGAAACTGTTGAAAGCTGTATAAAACAGATAGAACGTGTAATAGATGAAATTTCTGCAGAAGACAAGAACTTTCGTGCTGAAGTAAAGATCGGTGCTGTAATGAGAACTTCATATACGGGCAAGTCAGAACTAATGGAAAACAAAAAGGAAGCATGGAAATTGGAGAAAGAACACGCTGTCGCAAAAGCATGCGCAAAAGGACTCGCAGAAGCAGGTCAGGAAGTTAAATTCGGTTACTGGGATTTTGGGACTGATCTGCCTGTAGCTGCAGTGCATCACAAAATTCCTTCGATCGGATATTCGCCGATGCAGGAGTATTATTGTCACAGGCCGGTGGACAAGGTCAGGATTGATTATATGGAAAAAGCTCTTTTGGGCTATGTGCATATATACAACAACTTATCAAAGCTAAGCAAAGAAGAATTTAAGCTGTAAGAGAATAAATGATTCTCTGATCTCGAAACATCAATACTGCGGCAA
>JAQVPO010000272.1 GCA_028702015.1 Synergistaceae bacterium
CACCGCCAGAATATATTTCAAAGAGAGAGTCTCCGGAAAACCGGAGACTCTCTCTTTTTGTGCAATAACAAATAGCCTCAGCACAGCAACAGCCGGATATTATTCTACGGTTACAGTTTTTCAACCGCTTCTTTTATACGTTTCATACCATCTTCAATATATTCGTATGATCTGCAGTAAGCAAGCCTGATATGCCCTGGGCATCCGAATACTTCGCCTGGAACAGTGGAAACCCCTGCTTCTTCAAGCAGCCATGAGCAGAACTTAAATCCGTCCATACCTAAGGATGATATTCTGGGAAATGCATAAAACGCTCCCGAAGGTATGACATACTCGAAAGCCTTTATATTTTCAAGCCACTTCATTACCATGTCACGGCGGCGTTTATATTCTGTCACCATGTTTTTTACATCGTTATCTGCATGCCTGAGTGCTTCAATTACACCTGCTTGTGCAAATGATGTTGCACAAGTCGTAAGGTTTTGATGACACTTGTTAACGTAAGGTTTCATTTCTTCCGGGCATATTGTCCATCCTATGCGCCAGCCGGTCATTGACCATGTTTTTGATGCAGCTGATATTGTTATTGTACGGCTGGACATGCCTGGAAGGCTGGCAATACTTATATGCTCTCCCTCATAAAGAAATTTTTCATAGCATTCGTCTGCTATTATCCATAAATTGTTATTTATTGCTAAATCTGCAATTTCTTCGAGATCTTTCTTTGTTAAAACTGCGCCGCTTGGATTATTAGGAGTATTAAGAAGAAGTATTTTGCTTTTTGGCGTTATTGCACATTTTAGATCGTCTACTTTAAGGCGAAATCCATTTTCCATTGTTGTATGTACTTCTTTAATCACGCCGTTCGCAATAGCTATCTGATCAGCGTAAGCAGGAAAATATGGCGTAGGAACAATAACTTCGTCTCCGGGCTCAAGGATTGTTAGAAAAGATGCCGTCAGGGCCTCTATTGCTCCTGCTGTTATTACTAAGTTACGTTCCGGGTCTATGTCCATGGAATTTTCGTTTTTATATTTTTCGGCTAGTGCTTCTCTAAGCTCATATTTACCGGCCATGTCCGTGTAATGTACATCACCATGATTAAGCGCTGCAATCGCTGCATTTTTAGCACATTCAGGAGAATCGAAGTCAGGTCTGCCAATTTCCATGTGTATTATGCTTCTCCCATGCTTTTCAAGTTCGTCAGCTCGTCCAAGTATTTCACGGATACCTCCTGTCATCTGGATTGAAGACATTCGGCTGTTTGGAAACTTTATTCCTGCCATTAATGATCACCTCGTTTTGGGTTTTTTGTCGATTTTTGATAAAATTAACAGTGGTTTTGATGTTTCTTCTTCATTTTGTATCGATTCCAGCATTCTTCTTTCAACGTTATCAAGATGTTCTCTCATTGCTTTTACGGCTCTATCCGGCATTCGAAGTTTCACAAAATTAAGAATTTCCTGGTGTTCTTTAAGAGCTTCGTTGATGACTTCTCCCAGCGTATTGCTTAATGCAAGATAAAGGGAAACCTTATAGCCCAGCTGTCCTATAAATTCTTCATAGATTCTATTGCCGGATACTTGAGCCAGATAGTTGTGA
Organism: Synergistaceae bacterium; assembly: GCA_028702015.1. Lineage (GTDB taxonomy): Bacteria > Synergistota > Synergistia > Synergistales > Synergistaceae > Caenicola. Next base: position 1,603 of record JAQVPO010000272.1, read on the forward strand.
AACATTCTGTCAACAGAGGCAACAAGAAGGCTGTCCTGGGTCCTCATGGCCTCTTCTTCATCCCAAATTAAATGCTCAAGTCTCAGTATGTCTTCATCTGTTGCCCTTGCTGCTGCTTTTTCTATAGAGGCTATTTCAAGAAGCTTGCGTGCGGTAAGTGTATCTTTAAGCTGCTCAGGTGAAATCTCGGGGATGCGGAGAGTTCTGTCTTTGCCTTTTGTTAGATACCCTTCGACCATAAGCTGAGTAAGAGCTTTTCTTAAAGGAGTTCTGCTGACTTTGAATATTTCTGAAAGATTTTCTTCGCGCAACGCCGTTCCGGGACGGAGTTCGCCTCGGAGTATCCTGTTTTTGAGTGTAAAATAGACGGTATCAGCTAGATTTGATATCTTATTGGCCATTATTTATCTCCTTCATCGGCTATGGGCAGACTTAAAGGTGCCTCAAGAATCACAGAGAAAGTCTTTCTGCTGTTTTCTTTCAAAATATTTTTTATTGCATTATCAAGGTCATTATAGAGACTGAGGCCGCTTAAATTTCTGATAGCGCTGCTAAAACAGCTTTTACTTACAAAAGAAACAGAGGCTTTTCTTCGTACGCAATATGTGGCATAAGCTGCGGCTGCTGCAAGCCCTACTGTATCGTGACGTTTTTTGTATTTAAGGATATCTCCTTCTGCAGCGTGCATGAGTTCTGCATATTTTAAGTGAGGTCCGGCTCCTTCTTTCAGTGATGCTGCCACTATAATATGTCCTCCAGGGGCAACGATGTTTTCTGCCGCATACAGAGCCTTGCCGGCCTGCCAGAGATCTGCTTCCTCCGGCCATGCCTGAGCAATTACAACATCTGAAATAGGAACTTTAACTGACATAATTGATTTTGCTTTAATAATTGCCTTTTTGTGTGT
>JAQVPO010000273.1 GCA_028702015.1 Synergistaceae bacterium
CGATTCCGGAGATGACGCTTGAGGGAGCTGTCATGGACCATATTGCCATAGGGTATTTGAAGTTTATGGAGCTTGCAGAAAAGAGAGGGCTGGATAGCTCGATCAGGCTTCAGATAGCGCATATTCTGCTGAGTCACCACGGACAGAGGGAATTTGGATCTCCTGTCGTTCCAGCTACCCCTGAAGCAATGATCGTCTCCTCTGCTGACGAACTGGACTTCAGGATCTTCTGCTGGAAGGATTCTGTAAAAGACCTAACGGAAGATCAGCCTATCTCACCGTGGCATACAGCTACAGGACGGCGTTTCTGGAAAAGGTGATCGATATTTGCTTGTGTGACAGGCAGTCTGTCTGTTGCATGAAATAAGACAGGTGAGAAAAATGTCAACGGAATTTTATGTGACCAGTGACCAGTCAGGCAGACGTATCGACAGACTTCTGAGGAGTATGTGGCCTCAAGTGCCCCTTGGGGCCCTAATGAAAGCCATCCGGAAGGGAGAAGTGCGTCTGGACGCAAAAAAAGCCAGACCGGATACCCGTGTGGAAGAGGGGCAGTTTTTGCAGGTGCCCTGGAATAATGACATCCCGCCAGAAAGCAGCGCAAAAGGAGAAGTCTTTTCAGCGCGGCATAAGAAACTCGAAACAGTATACAAAGACGACTATCTCTGGATAATAAACAAGCCTGCCGGACTCCTCACCCAGCCTGATACAAAAAACGGGGATTCACTTATCACAAGGGTGCTGGCTGAACTGAACTGGACGCGGACAGATTTTCGCCCGTCTACGGTACAGCGTCTGGACCGGAACACATCAGGAGCTGTAATAGTAGCAATGACAGGCCCGTCGCTTCGATACCTGTCTGAGCTTATCAGGGAGAGGAAGATAAAAAAGATATACAGGGCTGTTGTTGCCGGCAATATAAGCGAGTCCGGAGAGATATCCTTTCCCCTGCTTAAGGACCCGGCCGCGAATACCGTAAGGGTGGATAAAAAGGGACAGAGCGCGCTTACAGTATACAGAAGGGTCTCATCTCTGAAAAACACAAGTACAGTAGAAGCAGAGCTTGTAACGGGAAGACCGCACCAGGCAAGGGTGCATTTTGCCGCAGCGGGGCATCCGATAGCGGGAGACAGGAAATACGGGGGAGATACCAGGAACTCCAAGCGCCTGCTTCTTCATGCATATTCAGTAACCTTTCCTGACGATGCTGAATTGCCTGAATCAATAAGAGGAAAGGAATTTACCGCACCCCTTCCGGATGATATGGAGGAATACTTTAATGAGATGTGACCTTTGCAATGACAAAAAATGCAGAGAGGGAGAACCATGTATTAAAAGAGACAGCATACAGCTTTATTCAGATCCACAAGAAAAAAAGATGATGGAAACCGCTGCATTTGTTGAGTCAGAGTTTTACGGAGATCTCAACAGGATCGAAGAGATTGTTGAATTTGCTTCCCATATGGGATACAAAAAGCTTGGGATAGCCTTTTGTATAGGTCTGAGCGATGAGGCTGCTAAGATAGCAGACTACCTGTCAGGTTTTTTTGAAATTGAGACCGTCTGCTGCAAAGTATGCGGGATACCGAAATCAGAAATGGGAGCACCGACCAGTGACAGGGTAGGTCCGGTCAGCTGCAACCCAATAGAACAGGCAAGGATGCTCGAAGAAAAAAAGACAGACCTGAATCTGCTTGTAGGCCTTTGTGTAGGGCACGATGCCCTCTTTATAAAGCACTCGCATGCATATGTTGTGCCTCTTGCTGTGAAAGACAGGGTGCTTGGACATAACCCTCTTGCAGCGGTATACTGTTCGGCCGTTAACAAAAGGATGAAAAACAGGTCGGAGGAGAGAGGTATTAAAAGGCACGCATGATCTCAGTGTCTGCGCTATAATATTACTGCATGGCAGGCTTGCCATATAAAGCACTCTCTGGTATTATTTCCATTGCCCTTTACACGGACCGGCGCAGAGCGACGCTGGCCTGAGTTTTGGGAATATCGGGCGTAACAGGCTCAGACAGGAGTGATCAATATGATCCAGAAGGAAAAGAAACAGCATTTGATCGAGGAGTTCAAAGTACACGGTGCCGACACAGGCTCGACAGAGGTGCAGGTAGCGATCCTGACCGCCCGTATCCGCGAGCTTACGGACCACATGAGGATACACAAGAAGGATTTCCACTCACGCCGCGGACTTCTTATAATGGTAGGTAAGCGCCGTAAGCTTCTGCAGTATCTTAAGGATCGTGACTTCAACCGTTATCAGTCTCTTATCCAGCGTCTCGGACTGCGTCATTAATCGGGATCTGACTGCAAAAAACTAAAAACAGGCAGCTTATGGATGGCGAAGGATCTATTCCTTCGCCATTTTTGCAATTTTGTGCTATTCTTCAACAGTTGAAGATAGAAAACGGGAGGAAAATAAAAATGAAAGAAATATTTGAATTAGAACTATACGGCAAGACTATGTCCTTTGAAACAGGACGTCTTGCAAAGCAGGCAA